>JBBSOM010000642.1:0-2773 GCA_038259715.1 Longimicrobiales bacterium | reverse complement strand
GGCGGGGAGCTGGTCCCTCTCGAATCTCGGCACACGCATCATCGCGAAGAACTTCGATCCGGGCTTCTTCGTCGAGCACTTCATCAAAGACATGGAGATCGCGCTCTCCGAAGCGAGTCGGATGAACCTCGCGCTGCCCGGGCTGGCGCTGGCGCATCAGCTCTACAAGGGCCTTCAGGCCCAGGGCGGTGGGCGGAACGGGACGCACGCGCTCCACCTGGTCCTGGCCAGGCTGTCCAATATCGACTGGGAGCGTCGTTGAGCGCTCGACGGGAGAGTTTCATGCGCGTGCCATCACGGGTCGTCCTGATCGCCCTGGCCTATTTGGCCCTCGCCTGTTCGGCCGATCGCGGCTCCTCCGGATCGGTGACGACAGGTACTGCGATCGACCGCGTCACCGCCGGACTCAGGCCGGGCAGCGTCGTGAAGGGGCGACCCGTGCCCTTGTTCCAGCTCGCCGAGCGGATGCAGCACTATCACGTGCCCGGGGTCTCGATCGCGGTGGTCGACAGCGGCCGGATCGCGTGGGCGCGTGGCTTCGGCGTGAAGGAAGTGGGGACCACCGACTCCGTGACGGCGGCGACGCTCTTCCAGGCCGCATCGATCTCCAAGCCAGTGGCCGCCACGGCCATGCTGCAGCTGGTCGAGGAGGGACGCCTCGACCTGGATACACCGGTGAACCGGTACCTGACGAGCTGGCAGGTCCCCGAAAACGCGTTCACCGCTCGGGAGCCCGTGACGCTGCGCCGCATCGTCTCCCACAGCGCCGGGCTCACCGTGCACGGGTTCCCGGGGTACGCCGCCGGCGAACCCCTGCCGAGCGTCCCCCAGATCCTCGACGGTGAGCCGCCGGCCAACACGCCGCCGGTCAGGGTGGACACCCTTCCCGGCGCCATCTCCAGGTATTCCGGGGGCGGAGTGACGGTGGAGCAGCTCGTCCTGACCGACGTGACGGGCGAGCCCTTCCCCGCGCTGATGAAACACCTGGTTCTCGACCCGGCGGGGATGACGCGCTCCACCTACGAGCAGCCACTCCCGGTGCATCGCCGGGGAGAGGAGGCCGCAGGGTATCGTGTCGACGGGGCGCGTGTCGAGGGGCGATGGCATACCTATCCGGAGATGGCCGCGGCCGGGCTATGGACGACGCCCACGGACCTCCTGAAGTGGGCGATGGCAGTCGCGGCGGCGCGGGACGGCGCATCCGACGCGCTGCTGTCGCCGGAGATGGCCAGCCAGATGCTCACGCCCCAGAAGGCCGACTTCGGGCTCGGGCCGGGTCTGGGCGGAAGCGGCTCCGGCTTCCACTTCGGTCACGGTGGTGCCAACGAGGGATTTCGGTGCCAGCTCATCTACTTCCCTGAGACGGGCCAGGGTGCTGCCGTCATGACCAACGGCGACGGCGGCAGCGAGCTCGCACAGGAGATCCTCCTCGCCGTGGCGTCGGAGTACGGGTGGTCGGACTACCTTCCCAGGGAGAAGGAGTGACGCTGACCCGGCGGTAGGGCCTCGGAGCCGCCTGCGGCGGCCAGATGTTCATCGTCGAGGACCTCTTGCTCGCCCCCGGACCCGGCCGTAGCATGGCGGTACGGGGCCGTGGCGAATGGGGGGGTTGTCCGCCCCCGAGGGGCCCCCCTGCAACCGCTTCATGGAGGCGCTCCATGTCCCCCACTCGTCGTGATTTTCTCGCCACGTCCGCAACGGCCGCAGCCGCAGGATTTCTGGCGCGGCCATCCCTTGCGTGGGCGTGGCAAAGCCAGGAAGCCAAGCCGGTCTTCACACCGCTGCGACAAAACGTCGGATACTTCACGATGCGCGGTGGCACCATCGGGTACCTGGTCAACCCCGACGCGGTTCTTGTGGTGGACAGCCAGTTCCCGGCGGAGGCGACGACCTGTATCGCGGGTCTGAACCAGCGGTCGGGCCACCGCCCCGTGGACTGCCTGGTGAACACCCACCATCACGGCGACCACACGGGCGGCAACATCTCCTTCCGGGGCGTCGCGAAGTCCGTTGTCGCGCAGGCGAAGGCCGCCGAACACATGCACAACCCGCCGGGGGGTGAGCCGCCCGAGGACCAGCTCTACCCGGACGTCACGTTCGCGGATTCCTGGTCGACCGACGCCGGCGCCGAGCACGTGACCGCGAAGTTCTACAGTCGGGCGCATACGAGCGGCGACGTGGTCGTGACCTTCGAGCGTGCCAACGTCGCGCATATGGGCGACCTCATGTTCAACCGTCGCCATCCGGTCGTGGACCGCGCCGCCGGCGCGACGCTGCGCGGCTGGACGACCGCGCTGGACGGTGCCCTGGCAGACCACGACGCAGACACCCTGTACATCTTCGGCCACGCCGCCACAGACCTCCCGGTCACGGGCCAGAGAGAGGACGTGGTCCACTTCCAGGACTACCTCGGCGCGGTGCTGGCGTTCGTCGAAGCTCAGGTGAAGGCCGGCCACTCCGAAGACGAGATCATGGCCATGCGAGAGCCACTCACGGGCTTCGAAGAGTTCGGTCCTTTTGGCCGCACGAGCCCCCGCGAGATCCTGACCTGCGCGTATGCGGAGGTGACGCAGGGCGCGTAGGGTCGTAAGACGGAGGATCCGCGCCCGAGCCCTACTCGCTCACGCGCGCGCAGGCCCGTCCGAGCTTCTCGAGACCTTCGACGATGTCGTCCGCGGTCACGAGCAGGGACGGTCCGATGCGCACGCAATGGCCGAACATGCCGCCCTGACCGAGCAGAAGCCCTTCCTCACGGCACGCGTCCAGGAGCGCG
>JBBSOM010000641.1:0-2789 GCA_038259715.1 Longimicrobiales bacterium | reverse complement strand
GTCGGGCCAGTACCGTGCGGCGAACGCCTCGTTCACGAGCAGCACCGGTGTGGCGTCCGGCGCGTCGCGTCCGTCGAACTCGCGGCCTTCCCGGAGCGGGATCCGCATGGTACCGAGATAGTCGCCCGTGATGGCGTACCGTTCCGGGGACGGGCCCCCGTTGGGTTCATCCTCCGTGATGCCCTCGATCGTGAGGCCGACGCGGTCGAAGTTGCCAGTGAGCGGGACCTGTGAGGACATTCCCGCCGTTTCCACGCCGGGCACTTCAAGCACGCGCCGCAGCACGTCCTGATGCAGCGCCAGGACGGGGGCGTCGTCGGCGTAGGCGGGGCCGATGGCGTTCACCTGCATCTTCACCACGCCCGCTGGATCGAAACCAGGGTCCACGGCCAGCACCCCCAGGAAGCTGCGGGACGTCAGCCCCACGCCGACCAGCAGCACGATCGCCACCGCGACATCTACGACGACGAGGACGGAGCGTGCCCGCTGACGTCCTCCCGCCGTGCCCCGCCCTCCCTCCTTGAGCACCTCGGCGGGGCTCGCCTTCAAGCTCTGAAGAACCGGCGCGACCCCGAACACCGCAGCGGTCACGACGGTCACGACGAGCGCGAAGGCCTGCACCGTGCCGTCGACGCCGACGTGATCGAGCCCCTGCACGGTGGGGGGCGCGAAGGCGACGAGCACCCGGGTCGCGGCCGCGCCGAGCAGGGTGCCCAGGGCGCCGCCGGCCCCTGCCAGGAGGGCGCACTCGACCAGCGTCTGTGACAGCAGGTCGGCGCGTGCCGCGCCGAGCGCCGCCCGCAACGACACCTCACGGCGCCGGTCGGCGGCGCGCGCCACCATGAGGCTCGCGACATTGCCGCATGCGATGAGCAGTACGAAGCCGACGGCTCCGAGCAGGATCCACAGCGCCTTCCTCACGGGTCCCGCGACCTGGTCGCGGAGGGTGTTCACCATCGCGGCCGGCCGGTCGTAGTCGCTCGGGTACTCGGCGGCGAGCGCCGTGGTGATCCGAGACACCTCGGCGCGCGCGGCCTCGAGGGTGACGTCCGTCCGCATCCGCGCGACCACCCGCAGGTGCCGACAGGTTCGACAGGCCGATGCGCTTCCCGCCTCGTAGCGGAGCGGGGTCCAGTACTCGGCCGGTTGGAAGAAGGTGCTGGACACGATCGGCTCGAAGTCGGCGGGCATCACGCCGATCACCGTGTAGTCGAGGCCCGTGAGCGTGACCGGACGCCCGATGACGGACGGGTCGGAGTCGAAGCGGCGCGACCAGAGACCGTTCGACAGCACCACCACCCGCTCGGCGGCGAGGTTGTCTTCGTCCTTGCGGAACAGTCGGCCCAGCGCCGGCTTCGCGCCCAGCACATCGAAGTAGTTCCAGGACGTGCGGAGACCCAGGAGCTGCTCCGGCTCGCCCTCGCCCGTGAGGCTGTTGGTCGACGTGCGCACGATGGCGAGGTGCTCGAACGACGTGCTCCGCTCGCGCCAATCCACCGCGGTGGCGAAGGACGTGGTCCCCATCGTGTTGCCCTCGCCCATCTCACCCAGGACGACGATCCGATCGCCATCGGGGAAGGGGAGCGGGCGGAGGAGCACCGCGTTCACCACGCTGAAGACCGCGACCGCCCCGCCGATCCCGATCGTGAGGGTCGCCACCACCGTGCCGCTGAAAAGCGGCCGCTTGGCGAGCGCGCGAGCGCCCACCTTCACGTCACGCAGAAGCCGTTCGAACCCCATCGTCCACCCCTCCCAGAAAAGACACAGCGCATGCGGGAGCGCGCCCATCGCGGTCCCCACGGTTCCCCGGCCGGCCTCGCGCCACACGCGCAGCTCGGCCTCCCACTCGCGCAGCCAATCGTCGCGTCGTGTGCGCGGCACGAGCCACGAAGCGGCCCGCACCAGCGCGGCCGCGAATCCCCCGGCTCGCCGGGGTGGCCGCGCCCCACTCATGCCCGCTCCGGATCGAGCGTGCCCAGCGCGCGATAACGGGCCATCGCGTCATCGAGCGCCACCCGCCCCGACTCGGTCAGCCGGTAGTATTTCCGGGCCGGACGGCCCGTGTCCCGATGCGTGGCGGGATCCTCCCAGCTCGCCACGACCAGCTTCCTGCGTTCCACGCGCGCGAGAATGGGATAGACCGTGCCCGATGCGAGGCTCGTCGCGTCCATTACGTCGAATCCGTACGTGACGCCGTCGGCGAGGGCGCGCAGGACGGAGACCGTGCTGGGGCTCAGCGGGCGGGTGCGGCTCGGTGCCATGGGTCTCGGATGTCAGGGTAACTGTCGTGTTGGTACATATGTAGACTTAACGAAACCCCGAAGGGTTGGAAAGAGGGGGGCCGTCAGGCGGCCGAAGCAGGCGTCCGGTTGTTGAAAAGCAGGAACGCACTGAGAAACAGGGCGCCGGCAAAGAGGGCCGTCACGATGCGGCCGTTCGGCAGGGACGAGGTCGCAGTAGAGGCACCATGGTGGTCTGACCGGTCACGGATGCGCGCGCTCTGCCGAGATGGTAGGACGCATCGTTCTTCGCGGCCACCCCTTGCATGCCGCGAACGCTTGCGTTAAATACTGCACCATATGGTTCAGTATATGACGACTCGACTTGATACTTCGTTCGCCGCGCTCTCCCACGCCACGCGGCGTGGAGTGTTGGAGCAGCTCGGACGAGCCGACGCTTCGATCACGGACCTTGCCGAGAAGTTCCACATGACGCTCACGGGCATGAAGAAGCACGTCGGCGTTCTGGAGCAGGCGGGGCTCGTCACCACGAAGAAGGTCGGGCGCGTG
>JBBSOM010000640.1:0-2789 GCA_038259715.1 Longimicrobiales bacterium | reverse complement strand
TCCTGGATGCCCTGGTGCTGAATCTGACCGGCATAGTCGTCGTACACGGCGTCCGGCTCGAACAACCCGGTGAAGGTCGCGGTATCGCCCGCGGCCCACGCCGACATGAGCGTACGCGCCACGATCTCATTGCCCGCCTCGGTCGGGGTCATGTCCCCGGAAGGTTGAGCGCACGCGGTCGAAGTCACAGCTAAGGCCGTGGCTGCCGCGGCCGCCAGGAAGGCGGCGGTGCGGGTCACGACGCGCGCTCCGCCCGCACGACCCGCGCGGTGGTCGCCACCTGGCCTGCATGACGCGCCGCGTGCTCGGCGGCGTGGAAAATCAGCCCTCCCACCGTGGAAGGAAGCCGCATCCGCCCTACCGCGCGTGGGTCGGCCAGCGTCGCTGGATCCGTGTCACGGAGTTGGGTGAGCGCCTGGTCGAAGCTCGACTGCAGCAGGAGTACCAGCAGGGCGGCCTCACCGGGAAAGTCCCCGGCGCCCTCCCGAGCCAGAGCGTCGTGCTGTGTTTCGTCGAGCGGTTCGCCGCGCGCATAGGTGAGCAGCCGGTCCGTGCTGTTGGAGACGTGGAAGACGTGCCACGCCAGCGATGCCACGCGTCCAGGGCGAGCCGACAGCGCTTCGGCGTCCATGGCCGAAATGGTCGTCACGATCTCCTCTTGGGCTTGCAGTAGCGCGTGCGCAGCGGGTTGGAGTGCAACCGGCATGTCCGGTACGGGACCCCGGAGCCATCGTTCGGTTGCGGTCATCGGTCGATCTCCGTCCCGATCCCCGTCGGCGTGACGACCAGGCGTGGGAGGATCGTGGGGATCTTCCGCCCGCGAAGGTCGGCGAGCACGTCGTCGACGGTCGCGAACGGCAGGAGGTCCTGAAGCGTCAGAATAGTCGGGAAAACCATGGGGAGCGTGCCGGCGTGGAAGCGTTCGAGTGCCTCGGCGGCCGTCATCCAGACGGCGTCGGTCATCTCGCGCGGATCGATGATCGCCTCGGCCTCGGCCGGGACGCGGGCGCCGAAGAAACGCGTGTCGTAACGGCGCGGCTCAGGCTTGGGCGTGATCCAGTGCGCCAGGTACTCGACCGCGGCGCCGTCCAGGCGACACCCCACCCGGTCGAGTACCGCGGCGAAGGACATATCGTCATCCAGGAGCTTGACCCGCATCGCGTCCGCGTCCGGGTCGGCGGCCGCGGTGGGTGCCGCCGATCCGTCGAGCCGGGTTCCCACCAGGATCCCTGTTTCTTCGAAGGCCTCGCGAACCGCCGCCAGGTAGTAGGCGAGAGCCGGTGGGTCGCCGTCCGGGAGTTCCAGACGTTCAGCGGCCGCCGCTGCTTCCAGGCCGTCGAGATGCTGGACCGTGTGCTCATCGGCATCCGAGGCATCCACCCTCCCGCCCGGAAAAACGTATGCGCCGGGCACGAATCCGGAATTGCGCGCGCGCCGGAGCAGGAGGATCTCGGGCCCCCGACCCGAGTCGCGCATCAGCACGATCGTCGCCGCGGGGCGCGCGGCCGTGGGCACCTGGGGCGGATGGCGGATGCTCTCCGCGAACCGATCAGGGAGACGATCGAACGGGATGACGAAGTCGGGCACTGGTCGGTTCCTCCTTGTTCCTTCGATACCGCGGTTCAGTGTCCGGCCGCCATGCCGTCCTTACGAGGGTCCGACCCGGCCGCCCAACCGCGTGCGAGCTTCATCACGGCCTGCGCCCCGCCGAAGGCGATTCCCTTCGGGTCACGCAGTTTGTGACCCAGGGCGCGCAGTTGATCCGCGACGCTGTCGGGGAGGTTCTCGACGGACACGGTCTCCCCGCTGAAGTGGCGGAACCGGGGCGCGTCGATCGCTTCCTGGAGGTCCATGCCGAACTCGAGGAGGTTGAGCAGCACCTGGACGTGACCTTGCGGCTGCATGGAGCCTCCCATGACCCCGAAGGACAGCCAGGGTTGTCCGTCCTTGGTGACGAAGGCCGGGATGATCGTGTGGAAGGGGAGCTTCCCCGGCGCGATCACGTCGGGTGAACTCGGGTCGAGGTTGAAGCCGGCGCCCCGGTTCTGAAGCACGAAACCGGTGCCGGGTACGACCACGCCCGAGCCAAAGTACTCGTAGTTCGAGCAGATGAACGAGACCATGTTGCCGTACTGGTCGGCGACCGACAGATAGATGGTTTCGGAGGCCGTCACCGGCTTGCCCGGCTCGGTCCGCTCGGCAGCGTGTTTCGGATCGATGAGCGCCGCGCGTGCCTTCACGTACGCGGGGTCCAGCAGGCGCTGCGGGTCGATGCGCATGTACTCCGGGTCGGCCACGTACTCGGCCAGGTCGGCATACGCGAGTTTCTTGGCCTCGATGAGCGTGTGCAGATACTGGGCGGAGTTGTGCCCCATGCTCTTGAGGTCGAAGCCCTCGAGCATCTTGAGCATCTCGAGCGCGGCCACCCCCTGTCCGGCGGGTGGCAGCTCCCAGAGCTCGTACCCCTTGTAGTCGACCGACATGGGCTCGACCCACCGGACCTCGTGCGACTTGAAGTCGTCGAGCGTCAGATACCCACCCATCGAGTCCAGCCGCTCGACGATCTGTCGCCCGAGCGCCCCTCCGTACATTTCCCCGGCTCCGTTCTTCGCGATGCGGCGAAACGTGTTCGCCAGGTCCGGATTCCGGAACCACTGCCCGGCCTCGGGGCCCTTCCCATCGAGGAGGAAGGTGGCGGACGCGCCTTCATCCCGTTTCAGGACGTCGACGTTGTTACGCCAGTCCTGGGCGATGATCGGCGAGACGGGGTAGCCTTCGTCGGCGATCCG
>JBBSOM010000639.1:0-2789 GCA_038259715.1 Longimicrobiales bacterium | reverse complement strand
CGAGCGTCTCGACATCGTGGAAGGTGATGGCATTCATGGGCGGTCAACGTCCTCGGGTTCGTCTGGGCCAGAGACGGCAAGATGGGTTCGCCCCAACGCGTATGCCAACGTCTCGTGTGCGGAGCGCACGCCTTTCCCGGCGCCGGCTTGTCGTCTACACTTCCTGGTTCGATCTGCGCCCTCGACCCAGAACGGACGACGAAGCCAATGAACATCCGACACCTCGCCCGCGCCGCCCTGGCCCTCACGCCCGTGTTGACGTTCGCCGCGTGCGGCCCGAAGGCGGACGCCCCGGAATCCGAGGAGGCGCTCGTCTCCCGCGCCCGCGGAATCCACGAACGCGCCATCGTGCTCGACACGCACAACGACATCAGTCCGGACAACTTCACGACCGAGAACAACTACTCGATGGATCTGCCCACGCAGGTCAACCTGCCCAAGATGGAGAAGGGCGGGACCGACGTGAGCTTCATGGTGGTCTACGTGGGCCAGGGCGACCTGACACCCGCGGGCTTCGCCGACGCCAACAAACAGGCGATCGCCAAGTTCGAGGCGATCCACCGCCTGACGGAGGAGATCGCGCCGGACCGGATCGGACTCGCGCTGACGTCGGACGACGTGCGTAGCATCGTGGCCTCGGGAAGGAAGGTGGCCATGATCGGCGTGGAGAACGGGTACTCGATCGGCACCGACCTCTCCAATATCCAGAAGTTCCAGGAGATGGGCGCGCGCTATATGTCGCTCGCGCACAACGGCCACAGCCAACTCGCCGACTCCAATACGGGCGAGCGGGACGACGTGTGGCTCTACCACGGCCTGAGCGACCTCGGCAAGCAGGCCATCGCCGAGTTGAACCGGGCAGGCATCATGATCGACCTCTCCCACCCGTCGAAGGAATCGAATCTCCAAGCGATCGCCCTGTCCAAGGCCCCCGTCATCGCCAGCCATTCCTCGGCCCGCTCCGTCAACGACGTGAGCCGGAACCTATCCGACGAGGAACTGGACGCGCTCAAGGTCAATGGCGGTGTGGTGCAGACAGTGGCCTTCGCCAGCTACGTGAACTCCGCGAAAAACACCGCACACCAGGACGCCGCGCGCGCGCTCGAGGAAGAGGTCGCCGCTCAGATGGGCGTGGAGATCATGGACCGTCGTGCGCTCTTCCAGATGAGCGAGGCCGACCGCGACGCCTACCGGGCCAAGTTCCAGCCCGTTCAGGATGCCGTGGATGCCCGCATGGACGAAGTGAACGCCAAAGCGCCCCCGGTGGACGTCGCGGACTTCGCGGACCACATCGACTACCTGGTCAAGAGGATCGGGATCGACCACGTCGGCATCAGTTCCGACTTCGACGGCGGCGGGGGCGTGGAGGGATGGAACGACGCCTCGGAGTCGTTCAACGTCACGCTCGAGCTGGTGCGCCGCGGTTACTCGGAAGAGGACATCGACAAGATGTGGAGCGGAAATCTGCTCCGCGTCCTCGACGAAGTGCAGGCCAAGGCGGCGGAGCTCCAGGCGCAGGGCTGAGAAACGCGGGCGGGCGGCGCATCCGGCTGACCCCGGGGCGTCGCCCACCCCGTCTGGTTGTACCGGAGAGCATGGTTGACTTGGGGCGATGCCGTCGAACGACCGAACCACCAGGGGCGCCGACGAGGAGCGTCGCCCCAGGGTGCCGTGAATCGCCCGAGGGGCTGCGCCGGCGCGGTCCGGGCGTCGATTGACGGCATATTGTTGCGGTGAATCGCCGGAGAGGATGTGCTGGCGCGGTCCGGGCGTCGTTTGACGGCATATAATGCGGTGAATCGCCGGAGACCCTTGTGGTCCGGTTGCCCGCGGGCGATTGCCGGCTCCGCAGGTGGAATAATCGCCGGCGTGACGGCAAGCCGCCGGTAGGCAAGCCGCCCACTCGTGTGCCGCTTACCCGAGCCGCGTTGCACGACAGTCGTCCGGACGTTTCATGTGCTATGCAAAGCTCCGCATAGCATGTGAAAGGCGCGTGCGGCGGCCCCCGCGTCAACGTGGTCCCTGGGCCACGCGGCCAACCCGCCTGCCCGGCACCCCCTCCCTGCACCGTCCACCGACCCGCGGGAAGCCCTCAGGGGGGCCCTCGACGCGGAGTTCTCGGGAACCCAGAGAACTTGCCGAGGCACGATCGGTCCGTTCGGCCCCACCATCGGGATCCAAGGAAGTCCTCTGGGTCCATTGCACTGCCCCTATCTTCGGTTTATGTTCGGTTGCCCACCCCCGAACGTGAAGGTGGGTGGGAACCACTCGCGTCGAAGCACCCCTTCGAGCCCCCCATGCGCATCCCCTACGTCGAACTCCACTGCCACTCCGGCTTCTCCTTCCTGGACGGCGCCTCCCACCCGGAGGAGTTGGTCCTGCGCGCAGCCGAGCTCGGCTATCCCGCCCTGGCTCTCACGGACCACAATGGGCTGTACGGCTCCATGGAGTTCGCCCGCTACGCCCATGAGGCGGGCATCCAACCCATCACGGGGGCCGAGGTCACGCTGCGGGACTGCTTTCCCGGTTCCTCTTCCGGCCGGGACGAGCCCGAGTGCGGTCACAATCACCATGTCACGCTCCTGGCCGAGACGCCCGAAGGGTACGCGAACTTGTGCCGCCTCCTCACCGAGGCGCACATGGAGTCGCCCCGCACCGACCCGCGCCTCCGGCTCCCCTCGCTGCTGGCCCGTGCCCGCGGTCTGATCCTGCTCACGGGATGCCGTCAAAGCCCACTCTGGGCGGCCCTCGACTCCTCCGCGGCCGACGGGGAGGCGTTCGCGCGCCTG
>JBBSOM010000638.1:0-2797 GCA_038259715.1 Longimicrobiales bacterium | reverse complement strand
GGCTTCGTTCAGGTACGGCGCGAGAATGCGGTTGACCAGGAAGCCCGGGCCGTCACGCACCACCACGGGCACCTTCCCGACACGGAGGGCGAGGGCGTAGACCGTCGCGACCGTCTCATCCGACGTGGCGGCGCCCCGGATGACCTCGACCAGAGGCATGCGGTGGACCGGATTGAAGAAGTGCATGCCGCAAAAGAGTTCGGGCCGCCGGAGCACCTCGGCCATCGCGTCGACGGACAGCGAACTGGTGTTCGTGGCCAGAACACAGTGGTCGGGGAGTTCGGCTTCGGTTTCCCGGAGGACGCTTCGCTTCAGGTCGAGCCGTTCGACGATGGCCTCGACGACCAGGTCGGTCGCGCCGAAGCCCGCGTAGTCGAGACCGCCGCTGATCAACTCCATGCGCTGCGCGGCCTCGCGCCGGGTCAGCTTGTGGCGCTCGACCCCTTTGTCGAAGAGCGATTTGGCGTGCTGCAGGCCCCCGGTGACCGCGTCGTGGCGGATGTCCTTCATGCGGACACGGACGCCGTTGTCCGCGGCGAGGTGAGCGATACCTCCGCCCATGACCCCCGCGCCGACGACCGCCATCGACGTCACGGCGGCCGGGCGCACATCCGGGTTGGCGACGCCGATCGCCTTCCTGGCCGCCTCCCGGAGGTGGAAGACGTGGATCAGGTTCTTGCTGACCGACCCGACCAGGAGCTGCGCCGCCTCGCGCGCCTCCGCCGCCAGGCTCGACGCCACGTCGCCGCCGAGGTGGTCGTGCAGGAGGTCGAGGATGCCGACCGGCGCCGGGTAGTGCCCGTCGGTCTGAGCGCGCACCCGTTTACGTGCCGTCGCCAGCACGACGCGTCTTCCGAGCGCCGAGTTGTCCATCCAGCGAGTGAAGGCGTTCCGCTTCACCCGGGAGGCCCCGGGCGGCAACGACGGGGCGCCCAGCGCGAACGTCGTGACGCTTTCCAGGAAGAGCTCCGCCGGGAGGACATCCCCGGCGAAGCCGATCCGGGCCGCCTTGCGCGCGTCGATGAGCTTTCCCGTGAGCAGGAGGTCGAGCGCGGCCCGCAGTCCGACCAGGCGGGGCAGGCGAGTGGTCCCGCCCCAGGCGGGCAGAATGCCGAGTTGAACCTCGGGGAGGCCGATGCGTGTCTTCTTCGAATCCGAGACCAGGCGATGCGTGCAGGCCAGCGACAGCTCCACCCCTCCGCCGACGCAGACGCCGTGGATGGCGGCGACCGTCGGCACAGGAAGGCTTTCCACCGTCGAGAAGACCGCCTGCCCTGCGCGGATGCTCCGCTCCGCCTCCAGCGGGTCCTCGATGGATGCGATCGCGTCCACGGCCGCGCCCGCGATGAAGGAGTCGGCCTTGCCGCTACGTACCACGACGACGCGGACCCGGCCCTCCCGCGCGGCCGTGTGGGCGTCCGCGACGACTTCGGCCAGCCGCCTCATCACCGCCTCGGTGAGGACGTTGACCGTCCGCTCCGGGTCGTCGAACACGCTCCATCCGATCCCCTGCCGGTCGACTTCGAACGTCGGGGAAGGAGAGGCAGGCATGGGTGCACCGTCCTGGCAGTTCGGAAAGGGGCGCGGACTCATTCAGCGCTCCCGTACACAATACCCCGATGTGCCGCGAACGAAAGCCGCCCCGGCACCTCGGAGGTGTCGGGGCGGCGTAGCTCGAACGTCGACGGGCGACCCCGTCAACCCGTCTCGCAAGCTACAGCTTGATACGCTCCTCGGCGTTGTCGCGCGTCAGCATGACCTGGACCGGGTCACCGCGGGTGGCCTCGAAGGGGACGTTCCAGTAGAGCTGGGTATACGGTAGCTCATACCGGCCCGTCACCCAGTACTTCCCAGGCGTCAACTGGAGATGGTTGCGGGCGACGCCGTTGGCGTCCGTGGTATCGACGGCGCCTTTCAGCCCCGAGGCTTCGATCTTCGCGCCGAAGACCTTGTCGACATCCGCGTACGCCTCGTCGGCCCAATTGTCCTTGAGGATCTTGATGGAGTCCGACTGCCGGATCGTTGCGTTCTGGAGGTCGGTGAAGTCCTTGAACGAGGAGTTCATCTCCTTTTCGACCCGACCGAGCTGGGAGTCGAATTCCTGGAAGTCGCGGAAGAGCGCCACGTAGCGGGCCTCGCCGCGCGAATACTGCTTCATCGTTTCGGTGATCTTCTGCAGCGTGTCTCGCAGGGTGTTCCAGCGCTGCGTCGCCTGCTGCCACGTCTGCTGGGCCTGGGCGACCTCCCCACGCGCGTCGATGAGCTCCTGTGGAATGGGAGGCTCCGGCGTCGCGAACGCCTTGGTCAGCGAGTCGAACACCGCGTCCCGGTCAAAGGGTAGGACCGTGACCTCGGCGCCCGACACGGGTGTGGTGACCTTGCCCTCGCCGTCGGGGTTGGGCTGATCCACCTGCATGGTGACGATCACCTGGGCGGGTCCGCAGGCCGCAGCGGCCAGCAGGAACGCCATCACGAACGGAAGATGCCTGCGCCTCATGTAGAACTCCGTCGATCGGTCCGGGAAAAGAAACGCTCGAAGGTATCACCCCCCTCGGGGGGCATCAACCTTCCTGCAAGTCGACAATTTAGGGAAGGATGGGGTGTTTCCGCACCCTTTGCGTATCCGCCGGCAGGTCCGGCGCCGTTCCGCTTCCCTCGATTCACGGTTTCCATCAGCCTCGACCGGCGTCGTCCGAGGCGCCCTGGAGGTCCGGCCCATAGCGGAAAATCCGGGGTTCTCCGAGCGCCCGCGCCGCGTCGCGCAGGGCGTTCGGGTCGAGTTGCCACGTCTCGGTGT
>JBBSOM010000637.1:0-2799 GCA_038259715.1 Longimicrobiales bacterium | reverse complement strand
GTCCGTAGCGGGCGTCCACCAGTTCCCCCGCACGCCGTTTTTCCTCGGGACGATAGTCACCCTCGGTCCAGCGCCCCACGAGCGCAAGTCGGAGTGCGTCGACCACGGCGGCGGCCACACGCGCAGGGTCGGTGGACGCGCCCAGCTCGTCCTCGACGGTGGCTGGCGGCTCGACGTCGCCCGAAGCTCCGCTCAATCGCGCCACTGCGGACTGATCCCCGCGCAGGATGATCGATCCGTGCTGGAGGAGCGCCCCACCGATTCGGACCTGTGCACTGCCCACCAGCTTTCTCCCACCCACCACGATCTCGCCCGGCGCCGGACCCCGAAAACAGGGCCCCGCGTCGGGCGTGAGCACAGGGCCGTCCCGGCAAATCTCGGCCGGGATGCCCAGCGCGCGCAGCCCCGCCACCAACCCGTCGTTCACGCGCGCGTACGCGGCACGCACACCGCGCAACGCCCGAACCGGCATGGAAAGCGCATAGGTGAACTCGAACGCGTGCAGGAGCGCGCGTCCGCCGGTCGGCCTGCGTACGAAGGTCAGACCTTCCCGCCGGGCCGCCTCCAGGTCGTACAGACCCTCGGTCGGCTCATTGCGGCCGAACGAGATCGCGTGCGGCGCCCACGAATACAAGCGCAACACACCCGTCCCGGGACGAAGCAACTCCGCCAGCGCGTGATCCAGGGCCATGTTCAGCGCGCCCGAAGTCGGCGCTCGATCAGCCACAACGCGCCAACGCAGAGGCTCGCCGACCTCCATTTCGTCCGACGCCCGCACTTCGGTCACGTCAGAATTCGTAGACGGCACCCGGCGGCATGATGTGGACCTCGGCCGCATCGCCAACCAGCGCCTTGAACTTCTCGGGGTCCTGGGCGATGACCGGCCATGTGTTGTAGTGGATCGGAATCACGGTCTTCGGCTCGATCATACGCACGGCCCGCGCCGCGTCGTCCGGCCCCATCGTGAAGTTGTCCCCGATCGGGAGGAGCGCCACATCGACCCGGCCCTGGAGAAGTTGGAAGTCCATGATCAGGGCCGTGTCGCCCGCGTGATAGAATCGCTTGCCTCCGAATTCGATCAGGAAGCCCGAGCAGTCCGTCGTATGGGTGCCCGCGTCGTCGCCGGCCACGGAGCCCGTGTGCAGTGCGGGCGTCAGCTTCACCCGGCCGAACGGGAAATCGTAGCCGCCGCCGATGTTCATGCCGTGGCCGTTCTCGACGCCCTTCTCCGCGCAAAAGCCGACCAGTTCGTACGTCCCGATGACCATGGCGCCCGTGCGCTTGGCCAGGGGAATGCAGTCGGCGAAGTGATCGGAGTGTCCGTGCGAGACCAGAATGTAGTCGGCGTCGACGTCCTCGACCGTGAGATCAGTGGTCGGATTGTCGGTGAAAAACGGGTCGATAACCAGCCGCGTGCCGTCGTCGGTTTCGAGCGTACATGTGGCGTGGCCATGGTAGGTGAGCTTGGCCATGGAATTCCTCCTTGCCGGGAGTCGTATAGGACCGAATCTCGCGCTCGCGGAGTCGCCGCGCGAGGCCGCCTCGGAAGCGCACCTGCCACGCTTGATTCCCGCTTGCGTTCGGGATGAAGGCGGGTGAATAGTGGGGCCGCGGCTCAGCCGTGTTTGGATCGGGGTCCCCCTCTCCCTCCCAAAGGAGTCCCCATGAAGAAGGCATTGAAGGTTGTTGGCGCACTCCTGCTGACGGTGGTTCTGGTGGCCTCCGGCGTATACGGATGGGCGTCCTTCAAGACCCGGTCGCTGCTAGGACGACACTTCGCCCTCCACCAGGCCGCCTTTCCGGTCCCGTTTCCACTGTCGTCGGAGGAGGTGGCGCTGCTCCGGAAGGACGGCGCGCGGTTCGCCACCAACGGAGGTGGCGTCCGGGCGCCCGCCGACCTCGACCTCGACGCGATCGCGCTTCAGGCGGCCATTGCACGGGGGAGTCACCTGGTGGCGTCCCGCTACGCGTGCACCGAGTGCCATGGCAAGGACTTCGGGGGTGGGACGATGATCGACGCCGCACCGATCGGGCGGCTTTTCGGTCCCAACATCACGCTGGGCAGAGGCAGCAGGACGCTGCAGTACACCGCGTCGGACTGGGATCACATCGTTCGACACGGCGTGAAGCCGGATGGCACCCCGAGCGCAATGCCGGCTCAGGACTTCCAACGGATGTCCGACGAAGAACTGTCGGACATCGTGGCGTACGTCCGGTCGCAACCGCCGGTCGACGCTGAGATTCCCGGGCCGGTTCATGGCCCGCTCGGCAAGCTTCTGGTGGCCATCGGCAAGATCCCGCTCGCCGCAGACCTCATCGACCATGGGGAGACCCATCCGCCGCTGCCACCGGAAACCACCGCCAGCGTCCAGTTCGGAGCTCATCTAGCGGGCACGTGTGTAGGGTGTCATGGGCACGACCTGTCAGGCGGCCCCATACGCGGCGGCGATCCGTCCTGGCCCCCGGCAGCCAACCTGACGCCGGACGCCACCGGCCTGGCGGGGTGGAGCTACGAGGACTTCGTGAAGGTCGTCACTACGGACCGGAAGCGTGACGGCTCTGAATTGCGGGCACCGATGAGCAGCGTAGTCCGCTACGCCCAACAGATGACCGATACGGAATTGCGGGCGCTCTGGATGTTTCTTCAGGCCGTGCCGCCCAAGGCGACCGGAGCGTAGAGGTCGGCCGTAGAAGGGAGGCAGCCAGGTCGAACCTCCCTTCGCAGCGGCGCTGTCAGCCCGCCCCCACGAAAGTCCTTGCGGCCCACCCCCGGCGCATGGTATTCCTTACCCTAAGTAC
>JBBSOM010000636.1:0-2801 GCA_038259715.1 Longimicrobiales bacterium | reverse complement strand
GTCGGGGAGGCTTGCGCCCGCATTGAGCGCTACGATGCGGGAGTCGTTCCACTTGGTGATGTGCCCGAGAAAGACATCCGCGAGCAGGTCCGGCGTGAGCTTCAGTTGCTGCGTCACGGCGGAAAGGTTGTAGGTGATGGCCACGGCGCCGATCACGGTCGGGAAGTGGAGCACCGGCCCCTTGGCGGCCGCCATCTCCGCGTCGGACATGGGGGCGTCGGAGGCGCCGAAGTCCACGGTGCCTTCGCTGAGCTGTCGGATCCCGCCACCCGACCCGATGGACTGGTAGTTGATGTTGATGCCGGTCTTCGCGGCATAGTCGTAGAACCACTTCGAATAGGCCGGCGCCGGGAACGTGGCTCCCGCACCCGTCAGGGTCGCGCCGGCGGACGCCCGCGCCGCGCCGCCAGGGTCCTGCTGCTGGTCGCTTCCGCCACAGGCCACGAGGAAGACCGCGATCGCGGTCCAGGTGATTCGTCTCATGGTTCGTTGCTCCTCCATCATGGAAGTCTGAACCGTTGTCCGAAATTGTGTCCGGTGTGTAACGGCGTCCGGGGTACCCGTGTAGCGAAACGGTAACAGACACGACCCAACGAATTGTGGTCAGCCGAAACGGCCTGTGATGTAGGCTTCGGTGCGGGAGTCGGTGGGGCGAGTGAACAACTCGGAGGTCGGTGACAGCTCCACCAGTTCGCCGTTGAGGAGGAATGCTGTCTGGTCGGACACGCGGGCGGCCTGCTCCATGTTGTGCGTCACGATGGCCACGGTGATCTCGCTCCGTAGCTCGTGCACCAGGGCCTCCACCTTCTCGGTGCTGATCGGATCGAGGGCAGCGGTGGGCTCGTCCATCAGGAGCACTTCGGGATCGACGGCCAACGCGCGTGCGATGCACAGGCGCTGTTGCTGCCCGCCGGACAGCCCCAGGGCGCTCTCGTCCAGGCGATCGCTCACCTCGTCCCAGAGAGCCGCGCGGCGGAGCGCCAGCTCGACGCGCTCGTCTGTGTCGATCCGCTCGCCCCGCGCTTGCAGCACCTGCAGGCCGGCCGCGACGTTGTCGCGGATGGACATGGTGGGGAACGCCGTCGGGCGCTGGAAGACCATGCCCACGTGCCGCCGCACCGAGACCGGGTCCACTCCGGGCGCGTAGAGGTCCTCACCGTCCAGGAGCACGGACCCACGCAAGGTCGCCCTCGGCACGGTCTCGTGCATGCGGTTCAACGTGCGCAGGAACGTGGACTTGCCGCATCCGGACGGGCCGATGATGGCCGTGACCTGGCGGTCCGGAATCTTCAGGGACACGTCGCGCACCGCGTGCACCTTCCCGAAGAACGCGTCCAGGCTACGGACTTCGATGCGCGGGCGGGCGTTCGTGGCCGTCCCGCCGGTCGTCGCCCCGTCCGGGCGTGCGGTCACGAACGCCAACTCAGTCCACCGACCGGGCGAAGCCGCTGCCGGTCGCGAAGCGGGCCAGGAGGCTGATGATCAGCACCACCGCGATGAGCACGAGCGCGCCGGCCCACGCCTGGGCGTGCCAGTCGTCGTACGGGCTGATCGAGTAGTTGAAGATCTGGAGCGGAAGCGCGGCCACGGGCTCGTTGAGCGATGTCGACCAGAAGTTGTTTCCGAATGCCGTGAACAGCAGGGGGGCCGTCTCGCCCGCCACACGCGCCAACGCCATCAGCACTCCGGTCAGGATGCCGGCCAGCGCAGTGGGCAGCAGGACGCGTAGCGTCGTGCGCCAACGCGTGTAGCCCAGCGCGAGCGCCGCCTCGCGCAGCGAGTTGGGCACGACCCGCACCATCTCCTCGGTGGTGCGCGTCACCGTGGGGACCATCATGGCGCCCAGCGCGAGGGCGCCGGCGAGCGCCGAGAAGTGGCCCATGGGCACGACGACCAGCTCCCACGCGAAGATGCCCATGACGATCGACGGCAACCCGTTGAGCACGTCCGCGAGGAAGCGCACAAACACCGCGAGGGGGGCGCCCTTCTGCTCGGCCAGGTAGATGCCCGCGCCTATACCGACGGGGACGCCCATCAGGCTCGCTCCTCCCACCACTACGAGCGTGCCGACGATCGCGTTGGCCATGCCGCCGCCCTCCACACCCGGTGGACGGGGGAGGTGCGTGAAGAACGCCAGGTCGAGCGACGTGATCCCCTTCTGAATCAAGTAGAAGAGAATGAAGAGCAGCGGCAGCGTCGCCACCACCGCGGCTACCCACGTGAGGCTCATCATGAGAAGGTTCATCGCGCGCCGGCGGGGCGAGGTGCCCATGAACGCGCTCACGCGCTCAGCCCCCTAGCAGCCCGTGGTAGTAGTGAGGCGGCCAGGACGAGAGGGTCTTGCGCGTCCAGGAGTAGGCGGAGGTCCGAAAGCGTAGCCGTAGCTACGGTGCGGGCCTCCAACGACCTCCTGGGCCGCAACCCCCTCTCGCCCTTAAGGTTGGGGCGGCACGGGCACCATCTTCGGCGTTGGCGTCGCTCTCCGTAGCGACGGCTATGCCTTCGCGACGCCGCCTTGAAGCTGGACCCGTGGCGCCTCAATCCTGGCCGCCTCACTACTACCACGGGCTGCTCGAGGTACGCCAGACCAACCAGCGCGCTCCCGCGTTCACGATCAGCGTGACCACGAAGAGGACGAAGCCAACGGCCATCAGCGCCGAAAGCTGGAGATCCCCTGTGGCCTCGGTGAACTGGTTGGCGATCAACGACGCCATAGTGTAGCCCGGGGCGAAGAGAGATGCCGCGATCTCCTGGCGATTCCCGATGACCATGGTCACGGCCATCGTCTCGCCGAGGGCACG
>JBBSOM010000635.1:0-2808 GCA_038259715.1 Longimicrobiales bacterium | reverse complement strand
TCCAGAAGCGAGTATTCGGAGTGGGTGTGGAGGTGTACGAAGGACACTAAGCGGGCGGCAGTGGGGTTCGGCGGCGGCGGACGGACCATAGTAGCGGAGCGCGGGCGGGCCGATCAATCACGCGCGGACGACAGGGCCGGAGGGGGCGGCTTTCCGGCGTCCGGCGTCGCCGCCGGACCTCGCCGCACCCCGAGTGACATGCTGATGGACCTCCATGACATGCCGGTTGTACACTGCAAGATCCGGGAGGGGCCCGGATGCGCGCACCGGAGCCGGCAGCCCGCGGCACCGGTTGCTCGGGGTGGACGGAGAACCGATCGGAGGGGAAGCGATGCCGGAACAGGCGAAGGGAATCGAGGGGAAGTCGGGGGACGTTCTGCTCATGGTCGGGACGACGAAGGGGGCGTTCCTCTATCATCCCGAGCAGAACGGGTGGGACGTCGACGGACCGCACTTCCCGGGCGAGGAGGTCTATGCATTGACCATGGATACCCGGGGCGGAAGGCGTACCCTGTGGGCGGCGCCGGGCTCCGCCTTCTTCGGCGTCACTCTCCGTCGTTCGGACGACCTCGGTGCCACGTGGACCGAAAAGGACGCGCATCCGGTGAAATTTCCCGAGGAGTCGGGGCTCGCGCTGAAGCGGATCTGGCAGATCCGTCCGGGCCGTGACGACCAGATGGACACGATCTATCTGGGGGTCGAGCCTTCCTGCCTCTTCGAGAGCCACGATGCGGGCGCGACCTTCTCGCCGGTCCCGGGCTTCCTGAACCACGAGCATCGGCCGAAGTGGCAACCCGGCGCCGGCGGTCTGTGCCTGCACACGATCATCCCGGATCCGGCGAGCCACGACCGGATGTTGGTGGCCTTCTCGACCGGCGGCTCCTACCGGACCGACGACGGCGGCGAGAGTTGGCGTCCGCGAAACGTCGGGGTTCGCGCCGAGTTCATGCCGGACAAGCATCCGGAATTCGGCCAGTGCGTGCACAAGGTCGTGAACCATCCTTCCCGCCCCGAGCGGCTCTTCCTGCAGAACCACTGGGGACTGTACCGGAGCGACGACTGGGGGGAGGAGTGGACGGACATCGCCAACGGTGTCCCGTCCGACTTCGGCTTCGCGATGGCCATGCATCCCCACGACCCCGACACCGTCTACATCGTCCCGCTGGAGGGCGACTACTTCCGGTGCACGCCCGAAGCGAAACTGCGCGTCTACCGGACCCGTGACGCCGGCGCGTCGTGGGAGCCGCTCACGGAGGGGCTGCCCCAGGAAGGCGCCTACGAGACCGTGCTGCGCGACGCGCTGGACACGGCACCGACCCGAGCGGGCTCCGTCTACTTCGGGACGCGCAGCGGGAAGGTGTACGCGTCCGACGACGCGGGTGATTCATGGTCGCTCGTCGCGGATGGGTTGCCGCCCGTGATGTGCGTCAAGGCGGTTGTACTGCCATGAGCGTGACGATCGTGCTGCCCGCGCAGTTGCGGGAACTCGCCCAGGGTCGCGCGACAATCGCGCTGGACGCCCAGCCCGCGACGGTGGCGGAGGCCTTCGAGGCGCTGCGTGTCACGTCGCCAGGGGTGTACGACCGCATCGTCACGGAGCGCCGCGAAGTGCGGCCCCACGTGAACGTCTTCGTGGGTCGCGACGACATCCGCTGGTCGGGAGGGCTGGGCACGCCGCTTGCAACCGGTAGTGAAATCGTGATCCTCCCCGCAGTGAGCGGTGGATGAACCTTTCCCGCCGGAGCCTCCCTTGAACGACCTGTCCGGAGCCTCGGACCGCAGCTCCCGGGGCGCGCTCCCCGGTTCGCTCTGGGGCGCACTCCTCGTGCCCTCGCTCGCGCTGATCGTGGCCGCCGCCATCCTCGGACTGTCCTTCGTCCACGGCCGCCGTCCGCCCGGCACCGTCCAGGTGGTGGGCGCGGCCACCGTGCCCTTCACCTCCGACGTGGTGAAGTGGCGCGTCACGCTCATGAGGCAGGTGCCGATGGGCGGGGAGGTGGCGGGCTACGGGCAGCTCGCGGAGGACCGCACGCGCTTCCTCGGGCTCACGAGCGCCGGGAGGGTGGCCACGGAGGACGTCTCGGTACAGCCCGTCACCACGGGGGGCGTATGGGACCGCGACGGTCGGCAGACCGCGGTGCAGATCCGGCAGAGCTTCCTCGTCGTCAGCCACGACGTGGACGCGGTGGAGACGCTCGCGCTCGATCCGGGAGGATTGATCCGCGACGGGCTCGACCTGGAGGGCTCGACGCTCGAGTACTTCTACGACGGGATCGCGGACCTGAAGCGCTCGCTCCTCCGCCATGCACGGGAGGACGCACAGGCCCGCGCCGAAGAGATCGCGGGTGACGGCCTCGGCGACCTGCTCGAAGCCAACGCCGGCGTCTTCCAGATCCGCGAGCCGTACTCGACCGAGGTCCAGGGGTACGGCGTCTACAGCACGTCGACGCGCGCCAAGGAGATGACGGTGACCGTGCACGCTACCTTCGGGCTGCGCTGAGGGTCCGCGCAGTCCGCGAGCTCCGACCGATCGCAACCTTCCGTCAGGACGCGCCGCAGTCGAACGAGTTCAGGATGTTCTCGAGCTGCAACATGTACTCGTACTTGTTCTTGCCGGGCGCGTACAGCCACGCGTCGATCAGGTAGAGACGGTCCTGCTGCGGACATGTGACCGTCTGGGTGATGAACGGTCCGGCCGCCGGCCAGTCCAACTGGGGCGGGTTCTTCCAGATGGCCTGCACCTGTTGGGACGGATGTCCCTTGAAGTCGGGGGACGTCTCCTCCGCGTCCGTCAGATCCACGGCCTGC
>JBBSOM010000634.1:0-2814 GCA_038259715.1 Longimicrobiales bacterium | reverse complement strand
GCGCCCAGCCAGAGCGGGATGTGCCCTTCCGTGACCGACTCGATCACGATGCCCGCGCCACGGATCTGGATGGTGATGTACGGCACGAACGCGATCAGGCTCATCAACGCGATCAGTGCGGACAGGGATTTCGACGGAAAGCGCCCGGTGATGAACTGCGCCTGCGTGACGTGGCCGAGCCGGCGCCCGATCTCTCCGATGCGCGGGCCCATCCAGTAGAATGGAGCCATGCCGAGCACACCGTAGCCGAGGATGTAGAAGGCCGCGGCACCGCGCGAATACGCCCAACCGGGGCCCCCGAGGAACGCGAACGAGGAAAAGACGGTGGCGCCGGTCACGAAATACATGACGAGGAGGCCGAAGCTCCGGTCTCCTGCAACGTAGCCCGCGACAGAGTGCGTAGCCTTCCGCCCGGCCATGAGCCCGATGACGAGCGTCACGACCAGGTACGCGGCGATGATGAGCGTGATGAAGACCCAGCGTTCCATCACCGGTCTCCCCCGTCACGGTAGCGGCGTTCGACGCGGTCCAGGAGGTACAGGACGGGGAGCGCGCAGGCGATCCATGCGGCGATCCAGAAGAAGCCGAAGGGAAGCCCGAGCACCATCGGGCGGATTCGCGCCGCGGGGACCATGCCGGGCCACGTGACCGCGATGGCCATGAGCACCAGGTACGCCCCCGCGAGGAAGCGCGCGGTCTTGAGGTTCATGAAGTCTCTCCGGATCGTGCTGTCGTCGGAACGGCCTGCGGGTGATGCATGGATGCTTCCAGCGGGTTCGGGAGCGGCCCTCTCGTGGCGGAGAACTCCGGATCGGGGTCATCCTACGCTCACCGGCGTCCGGGTGCGAGGGGAGGTGGCAGGAGCGTCCCGAGTTGGGTATCGTTGGCCGCCCACGCTTCTCCGGCCTTCCATGGCGTTCATTCGTCCGTGCTGGGACAGTCGGATCCCGACGCGGAACGCGCGCCGGCGCTCTTCTACCGGGGCCTCGACTACGGGACGCAGCGCACGTTCAACCCGCTCAGCGTTGTGGTGAACACCGGCTTCGACGTCTTCCAGTTCACCAATCACGACATCCGCTTCGTCCGCCACGGGCAGCCCCGGCCGGGCCTCACCGCCGGACGAATCGCCGGAGTGGGTCTCGGGCACGTCTGGTGACGTGCGCCCGGAACTACTTCCCCCTGAAGTCCGGTTTCCGTTTTTCCACGAACGCGCGGATGCCCTCTCGCCCGTCTTCACTGCCGAACGCGGCCAGGAAGAGCTCCTTCTCGTAGTCCAGTCCCGCCGCGAGCGGCATTTCGAAGGCGGCGTTCACGGCCTGTTTGGTCAGCTTGAGCGAAGCCAGGCTCCAGCGCGCCATGCGACCGGCCAGCTCGAGCGCGCGGTCGAGGTGCTGCCCCTCGTCGACCAGCACTTCCACCAGCCCGATTCGATGGGCCTCGTCCGCCTCGACGTAGTCGCCGGTGCAGGAGATGAGCATCGCGTGTCCACGCCCCACCAGCCGTGCGAGCCTCTGCGTTCCGCCACCCCCAGGGATCAGACCGATGCGGATCTCCGCCTGACTGAAGCGCGCGGTGCGGTCGGCCACCCGGACGTCGCACGCGAGGGCCAACTCGGAGCCACCCCCGATGCAGAAGCCGTGGATCGCGGCGATCACCGGCTTGGGGAAGTCGGCCACGATCTCATAGATGCGGCGGCGTGAGTAGAGCTCGCGCTGCTCCATCGGCGTGCGGCGCGCGAACTCGGTGATGTCCGCGCCCGCGACGAACGCCCGTTCGCCGTTGCCGTGGATCACGACGACGTGGACGTCGTTGTCGACGGCCAGCGCGTCGAATGCATCGCGCAGGCGCGCGCGCAGATCCTCGTTGAGCGCGTTGAGCTTGTCCGGCCGGTTGAGCGTCAGGACCGCGACGGCGTCATCGCGCTTCTGGACCAGCAGGGAAGGGGCAGGAGGCGGGGAGGGGGTCATGGGATCAGGCTCCATCGTGATCAGTGTTCCAGGCCCGGGGTCACCAGGTGTAGAAGCCCTGTCCGCTCTTCTTGCCGAGTTGCCCGGCCGCGACCATTCGGCGGAGCAGTGCCGGTGGGCGGAACGCTTCGGCGTCGAGCGCCTCGTACAGGTACTCGGTGATTCCGAGACGGACGTCCAGGCCCACCACGTCGGTCAGCTTGAGCGGGCCCATGGGGTGCCGGTATCCGAGCTCCATCGCCTTGTCGATGTCCGCCGCGGACGCGACGCCCTCTTCGACCATGCGGATGGCTTCCATGCCGAGCACGATGCCGAGTCGGGACGACGCGAAGCCGGGCGAGTCCTTCACGACGACGGGTTCCTTGCCGAGCGCGCGGGCGAAGTCGACGGCCGCGTCGCGCGTCGCGTCGGATGTGTCGGGGCCCCATACGACCTCGACGAGCTTCATGATGTGGACAGGATTGAAGAAGTGCATCCCGACCAGGCGCGTGGGGTCCGCCACCGATTCCGCGATGCGCTCGATCGAAAGCGAAGAGGTGTTCGTGGCCAGGATCGCGTGCTCGGGCGCCGCGGCGTCCACGTCCCTGAAGATCCTCGCCTTCAGGTCGAGCGATTCGGGTGCCGCCTCGACCACGAGATCGACGTCGGCGGCCGCGTCCCGGGCCGAGGTCGTCGTGCGGATTCGACTCAGGACGGCGTCGCGCTCGGCCGGCTCCACCTTTCCGAGTTCGACGCCTTTGTCGAGGTTGCCGCGAATACGGTCGAGGCCGCGCGCCACAGCCACGTCGTCGATGTCATAGAGGGCTACCTGACAGCCTGCCGCCGCACACACCTGGGCGATGCCGTG
>JBBSOM010000633.1:0-2818 GCA_038259715.1 Longimicrobiales bacterium | reverse complement strand
GGCCGCGGAGCCGTCCACCGGAATCTTCCAGAACTCGCCGCCGTACGACGCCACCAGGTCTTTGCCGTCCGGCGTGAAGCTCATGCCCGGGAGCACGTCCAGCGATGCGAGCGACTCCTGGTCGTCTCGCTGGACCGGATACGCCAGCCAGCTTTCCGCGCCCGTGTCCTGGTTGCGCAGCAGCAGTCCGGTCTTCGCGTCGTGGCGCGTGCCGTAGACCATCCACTTCCCGTCCGGCGACAACGTGGGCCGGAAGGCGGAGCCGATGCGATCGGTCATCACGGTGCGTTTGCCCGTCTCCCGGTCGTACACCGCGATCTCGTACTGCGGGAAGATCGCGTTGTACTCCCAGGCGCCCGTGCGCTCCGCGAACCAGATGTAGCGAGGGTCACTGCCGAAGGCCGCGCCGACGGTCTTGAGCGTCTCCAGCTCCTTGATGAGCTGCGCGCCGCCCCCGCCGTTTCTGTGGAAGAGCCAGAGCTGCGGAATCCGCGTGCCTTTGGAGGTCACCACGTACTCCCCGTCCGGCGTCCACTCGGGCGACACGTAGTCGAAGTCTTTCCCCTTCGTGACCTGGGTCGTGTCCGCGCCGTCCAGCGACATGATCCAGATGTTGTTGCCGCCGTCGCGGTCGGACACGAACACCACGGACTTGCCGTCGGGGCTGAAGCGCGGCTCCGCGTCGTAGCCCATGCCGTACGTCAGGCGCGTGGCCGTTCCGCCGGACATGGGCAACGTGTACAGATCGCCCAGGAGATCGAACACGAGCGTCTGGCCGTCCGGCGAGACGTCGAGCGACATCCAGGTGCCCTTGTCGGTCGTGAACGCGATGGTGCGCCCGGGCTGGAGCGGCAGACCTTTGGCCTTCCCGGTGGAGTCCTTCGCGGATGACATGTCCTGCTGTGCCTTCGCAGCGGGTGCGAGGACGGCTCCCGCGAGGAGCAGCGAAGCGAGCGTCGCGAAGAAGCGGGGAAGCACGCGCATGAAATCTCTCCCGGGAGGCAAGATGGACCGGAAAAGATTGACGTTGCCCGGTGCGGGGGCAACTCGACTCATGTTTGCGAGGGCGCCTCGTCCCGGCTACATGAAGTCAGTTCCTCCCTTTCCTGATCGGAGATCGCAGTGACTCGAGCACGCCCGGCCGACGCCCGGCCTCGCTTTCCCATGGTACGACCGGCTGTGACCGCGGGCACGGCGGCGGCACTCCTTCTCATGCTTCTTCCGGGAATCGGCAGCGCGCAGAGCAGGCCCGCTCCGGTCCTCGACCCCAACCCGGGCGCAACGGGTCGACCCCTGCCCGGTCCGGTGTTCGAGACGCCCGACTTCACCCGGGCCGTGGCCCGGGGCACACGATCGCGGGATGGACGTCCCGGGTCGGCCTACTGGACCCAGTACGCACGCTATCGTATCGACGCGACCCTCGATGCCGACGCCGACCGGCTGCACGGCCGGGAGCACGTGGTCTACCTCAACCGGTCCCCGGACACGCTGTCCATGGTGGCCGTCTACCTGCGTCAGAACGTCTTCGCGCCCGGGAGTCCGCGCGTGGGGGCCGCGCCCGTCACCGGGGGGATCACGCTCGAGGGGGTCGACGTGGCGGGGACGGCGCTGACCGCCGAGCCGGGCGCGAACCCCGCGTTGCCGATCACGGCGTCGCCGCCCGGGCCGCCGTCCGCGGGACACTACGCCGTCAATGGCACGGTCATGTGGGTCCGGCTTCCCCGTCCGCTCCTGCCGACGGACAGCGTGAGTCTCGATATGGACTGGTCGTTCACGCCGCCGCCGGCCCCACCCTCCGATGGACGTGAGGGTCACGAGGCGAGCGCCGCCGGCGACGTGTGGATTTTCGGGTACTGGTACCCCCAACTCGCCGTGTACGACGACGTCGACGGATGGGTCACGGACCCCTACTTGAACGGCGCCGAATTCTACATGGGGTACGGCGACTACGACGTGCGCGTCACCGTGCCACACGCATGGCCCGTGGGTGCGACCGGCGTGCTCCAGAACGCGGACGAGGTGCTGTCGGCCCGATCACGCGGGCGGTTGGCCGAGGCGCGCTCGGGCGGAGAGGTCGTGAACATCGTCACGCCGGGCCCGGACGCGGAGGCCGCGTTCGCTCCGGGCGGCCCGACCGCCACCTGGCACTTCGTCGCGGACGACGTGCGCGACTTCGCCTGGGGGACCGGCGACAAGTATGTGTGGGACGCCACGCGCGCGCTCATCGACGAGGAGCGCGACACCGTGGCCATCCACAGCTTGTATCGGCTGCACGCGCCGGCGGCGGCGTGGGCGGTGGGTGGAGCGCGCTTCACCCGGGACGCCATCGAGAGCCTCTCCGACTATCTGTGGCCGTATCCCTGGCCGGTGATGACCTCGCTCGAGGGCGTGCTCGACGGCGGGGGTATGGAATACCCGATGGCCACCGCCATGCAGCCCTGGGCGGATACGCTGTCCCTCGCGGGTGACCTGATGCACGAGACCGGCCACATGTGGTTTCCCATGCAGGTCGGATCCAGCGAGACCCGGCACCCCTGGATGGACGAGGGGCTCACGCAGTTCGATGACGCGCAGGCCATGCGCGCGATCTACGGTGAGCCGCGCAGGGGCGGGCGGGCGAACGACTCCGAGCAGGGGCAGCGCGCGCTCTACCTCGCCGCGGCCCGCGCGGGCAACGAGGGCACGTTGATGCGCCAAGGAGACCGGTTCCCGCGGGACCTCGACTTCATCATGTACTACGACAAGACCGCCCAGGTGCTGGCGGCGCTACGGGGCGTCCTGGGTGAAGACACGTTCCATCGCGCGCTCCGGGAGTACG
>JBBSOM010000632.1:0-2823 GCA_038259715.1 Longimicrobiales bacterium | reverse complement strand
GGTGGACGCGGGGCGCGACCGCATCGAGAACCAACGCGCGCTCCAGACGCGTGTCACGTTCGGGCTTCTGCTGCTGGCATTGGGGGCCACCTTCATGGTCGGGCTCGTGGGGCGCTGGCTGCACGTCCTCACCAAGGAGGCCGAGGAGAGACGCAACGAGGCCGTGAGCGCACGCCGGGAAAACGAAGCACTCCTCGAGGCCACCGCCGACGGTGTGTTGGGCATCGACCTCGGCGGCTTGATCATGAGCGTGAATCGCGCCGGCTCAGACATGCTCGGCTACACGGAGAACGAACTCCGCAGTCATGACTTCCATGAATTTCTGCATCACACGACCTCGGGTGGGGAACCCCGCACACGGGATTCGTCGGCCATCCTCGGTGCGCTGGAGGGTGGAGGCGACTCGACGGTCTCCGGTGAGGATGTCCTCTGGTGCCGGGACGGGTCCGCGCTGCCGGTGAACTGGTCGTTGCGCCCACTCGTCGATGGGATCGAGGTGCGTGGAGCCGTGCTCACGTTCACGGACATGACCGAGATTCGCGAGAACGAGAACGCGCTCCGCCGTGCGGTTCGTGTTCGGGAGGAGGTGGTATCGGTGGTGTCGCACGACCTGCGCAACCCACTCGGTGTGGTGGCCGGTGCCGCGGACCTCCTCCTGGACCTGCCGCTCGACGAGCCGGAGCGGCAGAAGCAGGCGCGCATCATCCGTCGTTCGGCGCAGCGCATGGCGCGGTTGATCGAAAACCTGCTCGACATCGCGCGCATCGAAGCGGGAGCGCTGGTGGTTCGGCCCACCGTCGAGAGCCCAGGCGGACTTCTCGAAGAGGTGCGCCAGGTCTTCCAACCGCAGGCGGAGGCGCTGGACCTCGACCTGCGCATCTCCGTCGCGCCCGGGACACCCGCCGCCATGGTCGACGCGGACCGGGTGAACCAGGCGCTCTCGAACCTCGTGGCCAATGCTATCAAGTTCACGCCGGCCGGCGGCTCGGTGAAACTCACGGCGTCGCCTGACGGTGTGGGATGGGTTGCGTTTGCCGTCAAGGACACCGGCCCTGGCATTCCGGAGAGCATCCGGGACCGGCTCTTCGATCGGTTCTGGCAGGCCAGTCGGCACGATCGCACGGGGTCGGGGCTCGGGCTCGCGATCGTACGAGGGATCGCCGAGGCCCATGGCGGTTCGGTGGAGGTGTCGGCGTCTCCCGAAAAAGGTGCGATGTTCACGCTGCGCCTCCCCGCAGCAGACGGTATCCATCGGGTGGTTCCGGCCGGAAGTCCGGAAGGAAGGGCCAATTCCGCATGAAGGGCGGCATGATGACGACGCCGCTCGTCGTTCCGGCCCTGCTCGAGCGAGCGGGCACCCTCTTCGGCGCAAAGTCCGTGGTGAGCATGGACGAACGTGGGGCTCTCGTGCGCCGGGAGTGGCGTGAGGTCCGCGCTCGGGCCTGGTGTCTGGCTGATGCGCTCAGCTCCCTGGGGCTCGACCCCGGCGCCAGGGTCGCGTCCCTCGCGTGGAACCACCACCGCCACCTCGAACTCTACTTCGGCGTGCCCGCGGCCGGAGCCGTACTCCTGACGGTCAACGTTCGACTCTCACCCTCTCAGGTCTCGCGCATCCTGGCGCACGCCGGCGCAGAGGTGGTTTTCGCGGACCCCGACTTCGTCCCGCTCGTCGACGAGGTGGCTGCCGGCCTCCCCGCGCTACGGCTCCGGTTCACGTTGACCGAAGATGCGGTCCCTGGATGGGAGTCGTACGAGGCCCTGGTGGCTACGGGAAATCCCGATGCCCCTCTGCCCGACCTGGACGAGGACTCGGCCGCGGGGCTGTGCTATACCTCCGGCACCACCGGCGAACCCAAGGGGGTCCTGTATTCCCATCGCGCGATCACGCTGCACACGTTGGGGATCAGCCTCCCGGACGGCTTCGGTCTGTCCGAGCGCGACGTGATCCTCCCTGCCGTGCCGATGTTCCACGCCAACGCGTGGGGGCTGGCCCATGCGGCGGCGATGACGGGGGCCACCCTCGTGCTGCCAGGACCGCGACCGTCACCGGACACGCTGGCAGGGTTGCTCGAATCGGAGCAGGTGACGTTCGCCGCGGGCGTTCCGACCGTCTGGATGGACGTGCTGGACCACCTCCGTGCCGTGCCCCGCGCCCTCGCGCCGGGGCTGCGCATCCACTCGGGGGGTGCGCCGACCGCGCCGTCGCTTCTGGAGGCCTACCGGCGGGACTTCGGCGTGGAGGTCCTCACCGGTTGGGGGATGACTGAAGTCACCCCGGTCGGCATGGTGACGCACCCCCGTGCCGAGATGGACGGGTGGTCGCCTGTAGAACTGCTTCCGGTGCGCATCAGCCAGGGCACCCCACTCCCCTTCGTGGAGGTCCGTCTCGTGGGCGAGGACGCCTCGACGGTGCCGCACGACGGGGTGACGCCCGGTGAACTCGAAGTCCGGGGTCCGTGGGTCACGGCCGGATACTTCCGGATGGAGACGTCGGACGCCCATCACGACGGCTGGCTCCGCACGGGAGACGTGGCCACGATCGACGGCCGGGGCTACGTCCGTCTGGTCGACCGGACCAAGGATCTGATCCGGAGTGGGGGCGAATGGATCTCGAGCGTCCAACTCGAGCACGCGCTCATGGACCACCCTTCCGTCGCGGAGGTAGCCGTGGTCGCGGTTCCCGACGCCCGGTGGCAGGAGCGGCCATGGGCCTGTGTGGTGTTGCGGGAGGTGGGGGAGTCCGCTGCCGGCGCGCGCGACCCGGATGCTCTGTTGCGCGGGCTCCGGGACCGCTTCCCGAAGTGGTGGGTGCCCGACCAGGTC
>JBBSOM010000631.1:0-2827 GCA_038259715.1 Longimicrobiales bacterium | reverse complement strand
TGCCGTGCGTTCGTGACCGAGCCTTCCATGGGGCCAGAGGGCAAGATCAAGACCGCCCGGAAAGGCGTCGGGAGCTTCGACGTCGTGATCACCGGCAGGGCCGCGCACGCGGGGCTCGACCCGGGCGGAGGCGCGAGCGCGATTGCGGAGTTGGCGCATGTGGTCCAGGCGCTCCACGCGCTCAGCGATCCGGAGCGTGGCACCACGGTCAACGTGGGTGTCGTGAGCGGGGGGACGCGTCCCAACGTGGTGGCTGCGCACGCACGCGCGGAGGTCGACGTGCGCGTTGCCACGGCTCGGGACGGCGCGAAGGTGGAACGTGAGGTTCTGGCCCTGGCGGCCGCCACGGCCGGCGTGACGGTGGAGGTGACGGGCGCAATGCGCATTCCGCCGCTCGAGCGCACGCCGCGCAATCGAAAGCTCTGGGCGGCGGCTCAGGTCGCGGCCGCGGCACTCGGCCTCGATCTCCAGGAGACTCGCGTAGGCGGCGCGTCGGATGGCAGCGTCGTGAGCCAGTATGCGGCCACGCTCGACGGTCTGGGCGCGGTGGGCGACGGGGCGCACGCGCTCCACGAACACATCGTGATCGACGCGACCGTGGATCGGTGCGCGCTTCTGGCGCTTATGCTTCTATCTCCCCTCGACACCGTCGGGGCCGGATGAGCCACCACGACATCCGGCCGCTGAAGACCATCGAGGAGTTCCGGGCTTGCGTGGCTCTCCAGGAGGAGACGTGGGGTCACGGTTTCACGGAGCGCGTGCCCACGGCCATCCTGAAGGTTGCCCAGCTCCTTGGAGGCGTGGCGTCGGGCGCGTTCGACGAGAGTGGAGCCCTCGCGGGCTTCGTGTTCGGCATGACCGGCGTGAGGGACGGAGAGGTCGTGCACTGGTCCGATATGCTGGCCGTACGCCGGGAGCTGCGGGACGTCGGACTCGGGGCGGAGTTGAAGGCCTACCAGCGACGCGTGCTGATGGACGCCCATCTGACGAAGATGTTGTGGACCTTCGACCCGCTGCAGTCACGTAACGCCTACTTGAACTTCTCCAAGCTCGGTATCGTCGTGCGCGAGTACGCGCGAGACATGTACGGCGAGACCGACTCACCGCTCCACCGTGGCATCGGCACGGACCGCTTCGTCGCGCTCTGGCTCATGGACACCGACCGGGTCCGTGCGCGCATCGCGGGACGGGAGCGGGGCCCCGACGCGGACGCGCACGCCAAGGATCCTTCGGCCCTGGCGGAAGCCGACGGAGGCCTCGAGCTTCCCCGTCCCGCGGAGCCGGTGTTGGGCCTCGACGCGCCCACGGTGCGTGTCGCGATTCCAGTGGACGTGAGCCGCTTGATGGCCGCGTCCATGGAGTTGGCCATGGCGTGGCGGAACGCGACCCGCTCGACCCTGACCCACTATCTGGACCGTGGATACGAAGTACGTGAACTCCTGCGGGGCGCACGTACGTCCGACTACTTGCTGACGCGAGAACAAACGCCATGAAAATCGAACGCGCCGAGCTTCGCGAGATCCCCCTCCGGCTGAAGGAGTACTTCGAGATCAGCAGCGGTGGAAAGCAGGACCGCCGAATTCTCCTGCTGACCCTGCGCGGAGAAGGGCTCGAGGGATGGGGTGAGTGCGTGGTGGGCGAGGATCCTGGCTACTCCTACGAGACCACGGAAACGGCGTGGCACATGCTGACCGACTTCATTCTTCCCCGGATCGTCGGGCGTGATGCCCGGGATCCGGAGGACGTGCTGGCCCCGGTGTCGTGGATCCGAGGCCATCGCATGGCCAAGGCGTCGGTCGAGATGGCCGCGTGGGACCTGGCGGCCCGGATGGACGGCGTGTCGCTCTCCAGGAAGCTGGGCGGCACGAAGAGGTCGGTCCCCGTGGGTGTCAGCATCGGGCTCCAGAAGAGCGACGATCTGCTTCACGACAAGATCGCCCGATACGTCGCCGAGGGATACGCACGCATCAAGATCAAGATCAAGCCGGGGCGCGATATCGAAATGCTCGCGGGCGTGCGGGAGCGCTTCCCGGATCTTCCCATGATGGCCGACGCGAACTCGGCGTACACGATCGCGGATGCCGCGCGCCTCCGTGAACTCGACGCGTTGAAGCTCATGATGATCGAGCAGCCGCTCTTCTACGACGACTTCCTCGAACACGCGCGGCTGCAGGCGCTCCTCGAGACTCCGGTGTGCATGGACGAGTCGATCGAGTCGGTGGGTGACCTCGACCTGGCGCTCGAACTGGGAAGCTGTCGGATCGTCAACATCAAGCCGGGACGGGTCGGCGGGCACGCATCGTCGCGACGCATCCACGACAAGATGAAGGCCGTGGGGCTCCCGGTCTGGTGTGGCGGCATGCTGGAGTCGGGCGTGGGCCGCGCTCACAACGTGGCGCTGGCTTCCCTCGAAGGCTTCACCCTGCCGGGCGATATCTCCGCCTCGCGTCGCTACTGGGAGCGCGACATCGTGGACCCGGAATTCGAGATGGCCGACGGGGAGATGCGCGTGCCGGACGGCGTGGGCATCGGCGTCGAGCCGGACGTCGAACGCATCGAAGCCCTCACCGTGCGTCGGGCGGTCTTCGGTCAGGGGGGTGGCGTGCGAGTCTGATGAAGGCAGCCCGCCTGGATCAACCTCGAAGGTTGGCGTGCGCACCTTCAGCCGGCGAGTCGGTAGGCCCAACATGCGTACAATGACGCGTCGCATCCCCCGGCCGACGGCGGTCTCCACTTTCTCGTCGCCCTTCACGGCGGTGGCCAGGTCACCTCGCAGCCATCGCTGCAGCTCCTCGAGGTCCGTGAGGGAGAGCGTCTCCACCTGAAG
>JBBSOM010000630.1:0-2832 GCA_038259715.1 Longimicrobiales bacterium | reverse complement strand
TGCGGTAGAGTGCGTCGCCCGCGGCTTCGATCGCACGCATCAGGACGGCGGCCACCTCGGGTTCGAGCCGCCCCTTCACTCGGTACATGCCGTCGTCGTCCGGAAAGACCGAGAAGGTCCGGGTCTCATGACGCTCATGCTCACGCGTCGCCTCGTCCTTCCGGCTGCCCGGCCTCCAACCACGTATGATCCGCTCGAGCTGCGCGGTGGTGCAGCCCCGCGCGAGCTCCAATAAATCGGCTTCGTTTTCGGGCGTCGCGATGCGCGTCAGCGCGCGGACCTGCGAGAACGACAATTCGCCCCGCTCCATGCACGCGCCTGTGGCCGGCAGATCCACGAGCGCACGCGCGGTTCGGACCTTCTCCCGCGCCGTCCCCAGGTCGATGCCCGTCCGGAACGCGAGCCAATGCGCGCAGGACCGGTGGCCATCATGCTCCCACCCGCGCCGCGCGTCGAAATCGGCGATGAGCACGAGCATCCGGTGCGTGGCCGCATGGATGTGCGCGGCCAACATGGCGATCTCGTCGCCGAGCATCTCGACGGCGTCGTCCTCATCGAGCACGGGGACGGCATTGAGCGCGTGGACCCTATCCCGGACATCAGGGCTCGGTGTGGCTCCGTAGGCAACCGTCGCCGCCTCCCGCACGACCCATCGCGCTGAGGGTCGGCGCTGCACGTCGCGGTAGCGGGCAGCAGGGGAACGGGCGGCAAGACCGGAACAAACGGTACCGGCGGAGCGAACGGAACGCGATGCGGGAACACGAAACACGGGGGAGGCCTCCTTCTCGGGGACACCGAAGACACCCCGAAATATAAAGCCGGGTCGGGCGGCCCTCTGACGTGGCCGAGGCGGCCCGAAACGGCTCCCGGAGGCTTTCCGAGCCCGACCTCTGCGCCGACGAGCCACAGAGAGGCCGAGGCACGCGGCAACCGCCCCGTCCGCACCCCATGCCGGGTCCCACCGACTTCAGCGAACGGAAAGCTGTCCATGTCTGGATGGGACGACTTTCAGAGATTTCGGGAATTCGTTGCGCCAAAGACACTCTGAGAGGCCTACGGCTGGCCCCGATCATCCCTCGACGTTCTCGGCGTGGACGGTCAGGAGGAGGGTCGCGGTCGAACCCCGTTTCGGCGTGCTTCCGAGGACCAGCGTCTGCCCGGGGCGGATCGATACCGACGTCTGCAGCACCTTCTCACGCTGGCCCACCCAGAACTCCACGCCCTGAAGCTCCGCGATGCCCCCTGCCGCCCAGAACACGGCTCCCTGGACACTGTACTGCCGGCGGTCCCGACGAGCGTGCTGGATCGCGCCGCGGTCCGTGACCGTAATCACGGCCTCTCCGGCGAGCCGGTACCCCTTGAACTGGAAGAGCTTCTTGAGCTCCTGCGCGACGGCGGCGATGCGTGGGTCGGTGTCCGTGAAACCGTCCGCATCGATGACCTGGAACCTCAAGCGCATGTCGGGCCGCGCGATGTCGAACTCTTCGAGCACCCGTGCGATCTTCGCGAGTTTGTCCGACGTCTCGCGCACGGTGACCGGGCGCTCGCCGGTGCTCAACACGCCCGGCTGGTCGGGGCGATCGGTATAGACGTACGGGGCGATCAGCGCCTCCGCCTCGTGTCCCGCCAGGTTATGGATTGCGAACGTGCGTGTTTCGAGCTGCGGCTGCCGCCCGCCCCCGGACGCCAGGAGTGCCAGGATGGCCAGGGCAAGGGTCGTCTTCTTCATCGTCTCTTCCTCAGAAGAACCAAAGCACTGTGATGTTGGGATCGTCGGTCTGGAATACGGCCACGTTCTGATCGGGCGCTGCGCGGACGATCGGGGGAGCCGAAGCGGTCCGGGCGACAAGGGGGCGCGCGGCTCGGGCATGCGGTCCCGGGTCATGAGCAGCAGGCCCGACGCCGCGGCTGTGGCGGCCGCCGCCCACCAGCCGGGTCGAAGGTTCCGGCGGGCCCGCGGCGCAGATGCGGAGGGTGCCACGCCCGAGCCACCGTCCGGAGCCGTGCCGGCGCGCGCCAGGACCGCCCCGACGAGGTGGGGGTCGACCCGCCCGAAGCTGCGCCTCGGAAGAAGGACGGGGGCGTGGTGCCAACTCGGGCGCCGCACGCGGATCGCCCTCGAGGCGCCGGCGCCGATCGCGTCGCGAAAGCGGTCGGCCGCCGCATGCCGCGTCACCGCGTCGAGCCTCGTGGTGAAGCGGGCGTCACCCTGGTAGGCGTCGAGGCGCCGGGTCACCCGCCTGAGCACGTCCTGGGTCAAATGGTCGGCCTCCGCCGGATCGCCGGTGTGGACCCGCGCCCAGCGGCGCACGATGGGGTAGGCGCGCGTGACCAGCGTGTTCAGGGCCTCGGGGTCACCCCCTCGGGCCTCGGTCACGAGGTCGGGCCCGATGTCCTGGGACGTTGCGGTCAAACGGACTCCCCGATCGGTGCGAATTCCGGCGATGGGACGCGCGGACGGCCGTGAGCGTTTACGCGGCGGCGGCGATCGCCCCACGGAGTGGGGGCGCCGAAGATCGCGTCGCCGCTATCGCGCGCCGACGCCGACCATGGACGCAAGCGATTGCGAAACAACACATTTCGTGCCCTCACCGTGCCCTCCGTGCCTTGCCCCCGGCCCGCGGCCGCGGCCATCTTCCGCAGGCCATGGCCTTCATTCCCTGGGTTCCCGACGACGATGCGCGCGGCCTCCTGGCCGAGCTGTACGCGCGCTACCGCGACGAACGGGGTGGACTCGACAACGTTCTGCGCATCCACGCGCTGAACCCACCCTCGCTGGCCCACCACGTGCAGCTCTATGCGCACCTGATGCGCGGCCCTTCGCCCCTGAGT
>JBBSOM010000629.1:0-2833 GCA_038259715.1 Longimicrobiales bacterium | reverse complement strand
GTCCAGGGAAAGGTGGCCGAGTTCGCTGCAGCCATGGGAATCGAACCATGAGCCTCCCACGACGGGGAACGGTCCCGACACTGGCCGCCGTCCTTCTGATGGGGACCGGCGGAGTGTTCCACGCCGACGCCCAGGAACGGGTGGGTCAGGAGACGTCCCTGACCCCTTCATCCCTTCGCCACATCCAGGAAGTCGAACCCCGGAGTGGTCCACCCGGAACCGAGGTCCGCATCTATTCCGAAAACATCCCTCCCCAGGGGAAGGTGCTGGTGGGCATCGGTGCCATCGGGGTGGGATTCGAGGTCCTCTCCGAGGGGACGCAGGGGCGATGGGGGGACGTCACCGCAGCACTTGCAATCCCCGAGTCCGCACCCTGGGATCGGTCCATCCGGGTGATCTTCCTCAACGGGCTGTTCAGCCCCATCGCCCTGTCCGACCCGTTCCACGTGACGGACCAGGATGGTCTGGTGCGCCGGGTGGGATCCGTGGTCCGGGACGGGGCGGGCTGTGTTGCCCTCGAAGATGACCACGGGGACATCTATGCCCTCGACGGGTCGCCGGATGCCCTGGCCCCGGGGAGCGAGGTGGCCGTGGAGGGCCGGTGGACGTCGGGCGGGGACTGTGGGGCGGATGGGACCCTCGAGGTGGTCCGGGTGATGGACCCCCCGGCCGAACGCCCGGACTCGCCCCCTCCGCCGCTCTAGTGTCCTGAGTTAGAAGTTCGTGTACAGAAGCGACGGATGCTGTCAAGGATCTGGTCGGCGGTCTTGGTCCAGACAAAGGGTTTGGGATCTTGGTTTGTGACGGCAACGAAGCGCTCGATGGCGTGCTCGAGCTCTCGAGTGGAGCGGTGGACTCCGCGTCGGATCTGCTTTTCGGTCAAGGCCGCGAACCAGCGCTCTACCATATTGAGCCACGAAGCCGAGGTCGGGGTGAAGTGGAGATGAAATCGGGGCCGCTTGGCGAGCCAATTGCGGATAAGCTGAGTCTTGTGGGTCTGGTAGTTGTCGAGGATGAGATGGACGTCGAGCTCCTGGGGCACGGCCCGATCGATGGCGTCGAGGAATGTGCGGAACTCCACGGAGCGATGGCGTTTGTGGCACTGGGCCAGGACTTCTCCTGTCTTCGCGTTCAGAGCGGCAAAGAGGGAGGTGGTGCCGTGGCGGACGTAGTCATGCGTCCGACGTTCGACCTGTCCCGGCCGCATGGGCAGAAGGGGCTGAGAGCGGTCGAGGGCCTGGATCTGACTCTTCTCGTCTACACAGAGCACGAGGGCCCGGTCTGGAGGATTCAGGTAGAGCCCCACGATATCGCGGACCTTTTCGATGAAGAGCGGATCAGACGAAAGCTTGAAGGTCTCGCTGCGGTGGGGTTGGAGGGCGAAGGCCCGCCAGATGCGACTCACGGCGCTCTGGCTGAGCCCGGTCCTTCGAGCCAGAGAGCGTGTGCTCCAGTGGGTTGCGTCCCTGGGCTTCTCTCCAAGCGTCAAGGTCACCACCCGCTCCACCTCTTCGTCGGTAATGGAACGAGGGGCGCCTGGCCGGGGCTCGTCGAGCAGGCCATCGACACCGCTTCGCAGAAACCGGGCTCGCCATTTCCCCACCGTGGCCCGGGTGACGCCCAGGGCCTCCGCCACCTGGCCATTGGTCATCCCCCCGCCGGCCAGAAGGACGATCCGAGCCCGGAGAGCGAGCGCCTGGGCTGTCTTTCGACGCCCCGTCCAGCGCTCAAGAATTCCCCGATCGTCCGGCGTCAGAACCAGAGGCTCAAGCGGTCGACCAAGCGGCATGATCTAACCTCCAGGAAGGGATTCCTGAATGATACTCTCAGCCGCGTACTTTTGCCAGTAATTTCTAACTCAGGACACTAGCGATCGTGCGCCATCTCCTGGAGCCGCATGGGGGGAGCGTGCGCGCCGAGAGCGTCGTCGGCCGGGGCACGACGATCACCGTGGAGTTTCCAGCCGCGCCGCGCCGCGCTTGACCTGCGGCGTGTTTCTGGGTATCGTTCTAAATGCAGCGACGCGACTTTCTCGACGCCGGCGCGAGGCTCGCGCTCGCCGGCGCATTCTCCCCGCAGTTCTTCGGCGCGGCACGCGAACCGTTAGCGCCCCCGTTTCTCGACGCGCACGTTCACTCGCGGAGCCCCGCGCTGATCGCCTACCATGGCCGGAATGGCGGGCTCGCGGTCGGCGGCGCGGAGCTCGTGCGCCGCTTGGATGCCGACGGCGCTCGGCGCGCGGTCGTGCTGTCGACGGCCTACCGATGGCGGCCGACGTGAATCGTACGGGCGTGCTCTCGGTGTCTGAAGAGCAGCTCCGCGTTTCGTCGGACAACGACTTCACCGCCGAGCAGTGCGCGCGCTACCCCGACCGGCTCATGCCGTTTCTGAGCGTCAACCCCAAGCGGAGCTACGCGATCGAGGAGATCGACCGCTGTGTTGAGCGTTTGCGCATGCGCGGACTCAAATTGCATCTCTGGAATTCCCTCGTCGACACGCGTAAGGACGGCGATCTCGCGGCGCTCGTGCGCGTTGTTGGGCATGCGGCGCGGCGCGGGCTTCCGGTCGTCGCGCACATCTTCGTCGGCGCCGTTCCGAACTATGGCGGCGACGACATCGAGCAGTTCGTGCGCAATGTGATCGCGCCGCACGAGACATTGAAGATCAGCATTGCGCATCTCGCGGGCGCCGGCGGTTTCGGCGCGCAGCAACAGCAGTGCTTCGAGCGGCTGATCGCGCTGTGCGGGCCGGGGAGCGCGTGGGCGCCACGCGTCTGGACCGACATGGCGGCGATCTTGATGCCGACGACGACGCCGCCGCAGGTCGCGCGCGT
>JBBSOM010000628.1:0-2838 GCA_038259715.1 Longimicrobiales bacterium | reverse complement strand
GTGAAGATGTTGCGGGTCAGGATACCCAGGTCCTCGTGCTGCGATACCACCGGGCGTGCGCCCGGGATGCGTTCGGCGAGCTCGTGCGCGTCCGACCCCGACTTCACCGCGAACCAGGATGCACCCGTACCCACAATCAGGAGAACGGTCGCCATCGGACGCAGGAAGCGCGGCTTCTTCAGGAAGCTCAGCCAGTAGATCGGCAGACCGAGGAACAGGGACGCCACGACGAAGTGCACGACTTGCGGGTGCATCCATCCGATGGAGGGCATGGCGGGACTCGGGTTCAGGTGGACGAATCGGAGAATAGACTAAGCGCGGAACGATAACGCGCCGCGCAGGCTCTTCAATCCCACGCCTGTCGGTCCCGCAGGCTCGTGATCTGGGTGGTGTGATGGCGCCCGTGCCACGCGTAGAGGTCGAGCAGGAAATCGAGATCGATGTCCCCCATCTCCGGGTGGGCGACGGTGCGCCCGAAGTCCTCCGGCGTCATCGTCTCCAGAAGCCGAACCCAACGCGCGTGCATTCCGTCGAGGATTCCGAGAGATGCTTCCACAGGGAGTGACGAGTCCGGCATCGCGGCCCATGCGTCCTGGTCGTACGGCTTGATGGTCGGGCCATCCTCGGCCAGCCCCAGCTTGAAGCGGATGAACGCGTTCAGGTGGGAATCGGCCAGGTGGTGCGTGATCTGTCGCGGGGACCAGCCTCCCTCCCGGTAGGGGGTGTCCAACTGCTCGTCGCTCAGGCCGGCCACGGCAGCCCGTGCTTCCGCGGGGAGCGCCGCGATCCGGGTGACGCGTTCGGCGCGCTCCTCGGGCGTGAGGGGTGCGCCCTTCGCCGAGAACCTTCCGGTGGGATATCGCTCGTCGATCATGGGGTTCTCCGGTGGTGACAAGGGTTGTGGGAAGATAGCACATATCGGAGACCTTCTGGCGTCGAGGCGCGCCGGATTTGCGCGCGAGTGGCCGGGCGCACAGGCTACCGGATCGTGAGCACCTATGAGCGCATATACGCCGTCGTCCGACGTGTTTCCTCGGGCCGCGCGGCCCCCTACGGACAAGTCGCGCTGGAGGCGGGCCTGGCCGGACACGCCCGCCAGGTAGGCTACGCGATGGCCGCGCTGCCGGACGATACCGACGTCCCATGGCACCGCGTGGTGAACGCCCGCGGCGAGGTCAGCCGCCGGTCCGCCGGCACCGCCGGCGAACGCATCCAGCGTATGCTTCTGGAGGCGGAAGGCGTGGTGTTCGGACCGAACGGCCGGATCGACCTCGAACGCTTCGGCTGGGACTCGTAGGCGCTGGAGGGCGCGGCCGCAGGGACGCGCACCGTCACCGATTCCCCCCGCGCAGGAACGTATCGACCGCGTCGATGAAGCGCGTCCGCGCATGCTCGAGCAGCACCGCATGGTCGCCGCGCGGCACGACCACCCACGCCTTGTCGTTCGTACCCAGGGCCTCGAAGAACGCAGCTTGCCCCTCGGGCTTCGCGATCGGGTCGCCTTCCCCATGGATCACGAGCGTGGGGACCCTGACCGCCGCAGGATCGAATGCGTTCCACTGCTCCTGATGCGTCCAGTCGACGCGGACCGGATCCGCGGCCAGCGCGGCGTCCACGTACGCCTTCACCGCCGATGCCGAGATCGAGCCGTCCGTGATGAAGTCGCTCGCGGCGGCCTCGGCGGTATTGGGCGTCCGCGGAGGCGGGCCGATCGGAGCCTCCACCGGCAAGCCTTTCGGGGTCGGTGGATAGCCGTAAAGTACGAGTCGGTCGACAAGCTCCGGATGGCGCTGCGTCATGAGTTGCGAGACGCGCGAGCCTTGCGACCAGCCGAGCAGGTAGACCGGACGACCCGGTTCGCGCGCCCGGATCCAACGCAACGTATTGGCGAGGTCGGCGGCGGCCCGGTCCGGCGTGAGCCATCCGGTGGTGTCGCGCGGCGTCGCTCCGTAGCCTCGTTGGTCGAGGGCGTAGGTTGCGTACCCCCGCTCCACCAACGCGTCCATGAGCGAAAGGTTCTCGCCGGGTGTGTGCAGGTCGAAGTCCGGCAGCGCGCTCCAGGTGCGCCCGTGCAGCAGCAGCACCACCGCGGACGGCGATAGAGGACGCTTCCCCCAGAGCGCGAGCGGATGCCCGTCCGAGGTGACCGTAAAGCGCGTGGGCTCGGAAAAGCCGGACGCGGCAGCCGCGCTTTGGTTGGCGGCTCCGATCGCGCTTTCGGTGCGGTCCGCGAAGAGCGACTTCGGAATCATCACGTGGACGCCGAGGTTGCCGTCCACCAACTCGGTCATGCGTACACTGCACGCCAGGCTGACCAACCGGTAGGCTTCGACCTGCGAAAGGCCCTTCACGTCCATGAGGAGGTCGATGGCCTGCCCGATGGCGGTGCGCGTCGCGACGGTGAGGTCCTCGTCGGTGCCCATCGCGATCCAGTGCGTCGGCGTCTCGGCCCGCGGCCACGCGATCGGGTGGCCCTTGTGTACGACGAGTTGGAGGCGGCCGGTGAGCGAGGTCTCGATCGCGGTCTGATCGACTTCGCCGTCACCCTGCGCAGCGTGGCCGTCCCCGACCTCGAAGAGAGCCCCGGGCACGAACACCGGAATGAAGAGCGACGTCCCGGCCACGAGTTCCGGATTGTCGAGGTTCCCGGCGTGCGTACTGGGCGGGTTGCTGCTCACGCGTCCGTCGGCCAGATCAGGCGCGACGCCCATGCTTCCGAAGAAGGGCCGGAGCGGAATCGTGATGCCCGGCAGGAACTCCGACGTCATATGTTCCCGGTCGAGCGGCAGGATGCGCATCCCGGGATCGCCGCAGCGTTCCCGCATGAAGCCGCTGCAT
>JBBSOM010000627.1:0-2838 GCA_038259715.1 Longimicrobiales bacterium | reverse complement strand
TCACACCCCCCCCGGCGTATCCCCCCCCGGGTGGCCCCGGTTCCCCTGTGCTGGCGCCGGGGGCGCCCCCCCGCGGGCCCCCCCCCGCCACCATCATGCGCGTTGCCGGTCGGTCAGTTCCCGTCACTGACCGCCGCTTTCTGGTCATCCTTCAGATGCACGTCGAGCCATGCCGTCCACCGGGCCCACAGGTCGAGCAGCGTCGCCTTGGCCGCGGGACCATGGTCCTCCAACGGATAGAGGTACATGGCAGCGTCCTTCCCGAGCCCGTTCAGCGCGTGGAACATGCGCGGCGTATGCGCCGGGTCGGTACCGACATTCTGGTCGTGCATGCCGTGGTACATGAGCAGCGCACCCGTCATCTGGTCGGCGTACATGAAGGGGGACATCGACAGATAGACGTCCTTGGCCTCCCAGAGGAGCCGGTGCTCGTTCTGGAACATCAACGGAGTGAACGTGCGGTTGTAGTTGCCGTCTCCGGCAATGCCCGCCTTGAAGAACGGCGTGTGCACCATCGCGTTGGCCGTGCTGAAGGCGCCATACGAGTGCCCGCCGATGCCGAGGCGCTGGCGGTCGATGAGGCCGCGCCGGTCGAGCTCGTCGATCACCGCGGACAGGTTGTTCCGCAGGTCGTGCTCGTAGTTGTTGTTCATCTCGCCGGCTTTGCCGACGATCGGGGAGTCCGGCTCCACCACCGCGTAGCCGAGCCGCACCAGATACTCCATGGAGCGAGCGTTGAAGTTCGGGAACGCGTTCTTGTTGAAGGTGAACTGCGTCTCGTTGTACTTGTCCTGACTCTCGAACTCGGACGGGTAGAACCAGAACATCGCGGGGAGACGCGTGCCGCTCTTGTAGCCGGGCGGCAACGTGACGTTCACCATGAAGCGGAAGCCGTCAGGGCGCTCCACGACGAACCGTTCGCGGGGTGCGGAGGACAGGTCCGGCGTATAGTCCTTGTTGTTCGTGAGCTGGGTCCCGAGTGAACTGGCCGTGCTGAGGTACGACTGGGCCACGGTGGTTGGGCCCTCACTCTCCACCACGAATTTTCCAGCGTCGATGTCAAGGATCGAGGTGATCCGCTGGTACACGTCGGTGTTCGAACTCTCGTAGATTCGCGTCTTGGAGCCGTCGGCAATGGAGACGCGATCCAGGAACGACCGCGGACCATTGTCCACCGGATTTTTGTCGTACTCCGTGCCGTAGAAGAATACGGAATTGCCGTCGCTGGAAAGCTGCGCGACTTCGCCGCCTCCACCACCACGGCCGAAGCCGCCGAAGCCACGACCTCCCGGAACCGACCCGCCCTCCAGCACGAGGCTGCCGGGCTTGGCGTAGAAGTTGTCGGTACCGTATCGGGCCAGCGTGAGCTTGGTCCCCGGATTGGACAGCTTCACCGCGAATTGGTGCGTGTTCTTGCCCTGGCGCTCGGTCAGGAAAAGCGTCTGGTAGTCGGGCGCGTACTGGTGCGTCAGGATGCGATTGTCGTTTGCATACAGGACGTGCAGCGACGCGCTGTCGAAGGGCTGCGTCCACTGCATGACGCGGTCCTTGCGCTTCGCAGGTACGCTGTCGGCTCCGCTGGCCTGCGCCGCGGCGGACGTCGAGTCCGGGGCGGGCTCCTGTTCGAGGAACGTCAGTCCCTTGCCGTCTTCACGCCAAGCGACCTGACGCTTGCCGCCGTTGTCGTCGTTACCGCCGACGCCGGGCGCAGACGGAATGTTGCCCCGAAGGCCCGTGCTTATCGGCGTCTTGTCGAACGCCAGCAGCATGTCGCCCGCGCGATTCCAGATCTCGTCGGACTTGGCAAAGCTCGAGACCGGCACGATGTAGCTGAAGGGCTTCTCCAACTTGGTGACGCGGACGTATTCACCGTCGGGCGAGAAGTCGTAGGCCCAGATCATCGCAGGCTTTCCGACCTTCTCCACCTTGCGGCTGGCGACGTCGATCAGCGCGAGTTGCCCCGTGACATGCCATTCGAGAAGCTGCTTGTCGTAGGGCGTCTTCATGAGGCTCGCGTACGTCCGGAGGATGTTCTCGCCCTCCAGCGTCTCCTTGACCTGCGGACCCGTCGGCTCCGCGCTCGGCAGTGGGCGCGGGGCGCGACCGTCGGGAGGCAGGATCGTGGCGATCTTCTTCCCGTCCGCGGTCCATTGGATCGTGGTGACCGCGGTCGCGATCACCGGCGTCCGGGTGATCTCGCTGGAGCGCCCCGTGGCCGGATCGGCCACATAGATGCGGGTAGCCGTGGGGGTGTGCACAAAGAAAGCGAGCTGCTCGCCATCCGGGGACCAGGTGGCGTCGGACACGCGCGCTCCGTCCGGAACCTGGATCTTCACCGTGTGGCCATCCGCGGCCGAGATGACCTCGATCCTGACATTGCTCCGGATGGTGAGGTTGCGGTCACGGCTTGCCGCGAAGTCGAGGAACATCCCGCCCAGGTCATCGAAGGGCTTCGAGAATCGGTCCATCGGGACGGGGCCGTCGCCGATTTCCTTCGTGAACCACTTCCGGTCGGCGCTGATGTCCGACAGCGTCACGTTCAGATATCGGGGCGCGAGGACCGCTTCGGCGATGTTCGCGGGGGGAGTGACGTACTCCTGGGCCGCGAGAATCTGTTGTGGATCCCAGTTGCTGCTCTGGGCCTGCCCCTGAGCCTGAGCGCTGACGCTCATGGGCAGGAGGATGGTTACGATAGCCGCGAGTGTGGTCCAGGGACCGTACAGGCGGCGGCGTGGAGAGGGGCCAGGAAGGCCGGACATCGCTACCTCCGGATGGGGTTCGATACGAAAATGGGGTTCAGATGACATGCGAGGGACGCACCATTGTCCCGCATAATTG
>JBBSOM010000626.1:0-2839 GCA_038259715.1 Longimicrobiales bacterium | reverse complement strand
GACCAGACGTTCACGCCTTGGGAGGGAGAGCGTCAAACCAACCCCTCGTGGATGGACGGCGTCGTCTACTACCTGTCCGAACGGGACTGGGCAACCAACGTCTGGTCGTTCGACCCGCGTACGAACCAGGAAAAGCAGCTCACGCACCACGCAGACTTCGACGTGAAGGGCGTCGACGCGGGGCACGGGCTCGTGGTCTACGAGCAGGCGGGGTACCTGCACGCGCTCGACCCGGCCACAGGCCAGGCGCACCAACTCGTCATCCAGGCGGCGGGGGACCAGAACTGGGCCCGCGCCCGCTGGGAGGATGTCCCGGCCACGCAGCTCACCAACCCCAACCTGTCGCCCACCGGCCAGCGGGCGATCTTCGAGTACCGCGGTGACATCTTCACGGTCCCCGCGAAGGAGGGTTCCTGGCGCAACCTGACCGAGACGTCGGGCGTGGCAGACCGGGCTCCCGCATGGTCTCCTGACGGCACGAAGGTCGTCTGGTTCAACGACCAGGGCGGTGAGTACGGCATGGTCATCGCGGACCAGGATGGGCGGAACCAGCGCCGCATCGAGATCCCCGGACACAAGTTCTACTATGGGCCCACCTGGTCTCCCGACGGGGCCAGGATCGCGTTCACCGATACGGACTTCCGTGTGCTCATCCTGGACATGGCGTCGGGTAAGGTCACCGACGTGGACGGCGAGGAGTACGCGGACCCACGGCGCTCGATCCAGCCGCTGTGGTCTCCGGACTCGCGTTATGTGACGTACACGAAACGCCTCGACAACATGTTCCGCGGGGTCATGATCTACGACACGCAGGCCGGTCAACTGCATCAGGTCACCGACGGGCTGGCCGACGCGCTCACCCCGGTGTGGGACGCCTCGGGCAAGTACCTCTATTTCCTTGCCTCGACCGACTTCGGGATGAACTCGGCGTGGCTGGACATGAGCGCCTACGACCATCCGATCACACGCGGGCTGTACGTCACGGTCCTGAAGGACGGGGATGCCTCCCCGTTCCTGCCGAAGAGCGACGAGGAAACCGCGTCCTCGTCGGAGAAGAAGGATGCCGCCAAGGAGGGCGGCGAAGCCGGAGCCGCACCGGCCGCGCCCGCCGTGCCCGCCGTGCCCGCCATGACGATCGACTTCGACGGGATCGAGGCGCGCATCGTTGCCGCACCCGGGCTACCGTTGCGTGACTATCAGCGACTCGTGGAGGGCCCGAAAGGACAGGTCTTCGTGGCAGAAGCCGTACCGAATGAGCAAGGCCTCACGCTGCATCGGTACACGCTCGAGGACGCCAAGGCCACGGACTTCGCAAAGGACGTGCGCTCGGCCACAACGTCCGCGGACCGCAAGAAGGTGCTGCTCCAGAGTGGGCCCAATTGGAGCATCGTCGATGCCGCCGGCACGCCGAAGCCGGGAGACGGCCGCCTGGCGCTCGAGAACCTGCGCATCCACATCGACCCCAAGCAGGAGTGGGATCAGATGCTGCGGGAAGGGTGGCGCTACATGCGCGACTACCTATACGTCGACAACACGCACGGCGCGCCGTGGAACGATGTATGGAAGTGGTACTCCGCGTGGCTTCCGGACGTCGAGCACCGGAGCGACTTCAACCAGCTCCTGGACATGGTTTCCGGTGAGATCGCCGTCGGGCACTCGTTCGTACGCGGCGGCGACTATCCGGACCTGACCAACCCGCGCACCGGCCTTCTGGGCGTGGACCTGGAGGCGTCTGACGGAGCGTACCGCATCACGCGTGTGTACACGGGTGAAAGCTGGAACCCGGGCCTGGTCGGTCCGCTCGGCCAGCCCGGCATGGGCGTGAAGGCCGGCGACTACCTGGTGGCCATCGACCGCCGCGAGGTGAAGCCGCCGATGAATCCGTACATGCTCCTGGAGGGCACGGCGGGACGCACGATCACGGTGCGCGTCAACGACAAACCGGGGCTCGCGGGGTCGCGTGAACTCACCGTCGAGCCGACCGGCAACGACCGGCAGCTCCGGTCGTGGGCGTGGATCGACGCGAACCGGAGGAAGGTCGACGAACTGAGCGGCGGACAATTGGCGTACGTGTACATTCCCAACACAGGCCAGGGCGGCTACACGTACTTCAACCGCATGTATTTCTCCCAACAGGACAAGAAAGGCGCGGTGCTCGACGAGCGGAACAACAGCGGCGGGTCGGCCGCCGACTACATCATCGACGTGCTGAGCCGCACGCTCACCGGGTACTTCAACTCACGCACGCCGGCGCACAAGGTGTTCACGCAGCCGATGGCCGCCATATGGGGGCCCAAGGTCATGCTCATCAACGAGATGTCGGGCTCCGGCGGTGACCTGATGCCCTACCTCTTCCACCTGAAGAAGGTCGGGACGCTGGTGGGGAAGAAGACGTGGGGCGGCCTCGTGCATACCGCCGACACCCCTCCGCTCATCGACGGTGGTCGCTTCGTGGCACCGCGCGGCGGCTTCTTCAACGTCGACGGCGAGTGGGACGTCGAGGCCAAAGGTACCCCGCCGGACATCGACGTGATGAACGATCCGAAGTCGGTCGCCGCCGGAAAGGATCCGCAGCTCGAAGCCGCGGTCGCCGAAGCGCTCCGCCTCATGAAGACCGAGGGCGTGCCGCTGAAGGCCGAGCCTGCGGCACCAAACCGCTACCACCGTCCGGGTGGGAGCGGCGGCGCGCGGTGAAGCCTGGACGGAGAGGTATTCGTCACTCCGTGGGTGGAGCGGGGGGGGGGTGCCACCGCCGCCCCGCCACCCCCATACCCCGCCGGATGCTGACCTACGAGAAGCGTAGCCCGGGCCCAGCCAAGCACGGCAGCGAACAAGCGTG
>JBBSOM010000625.1:0-2851 GCA_038259715.1 Longimicrobiales bacterium | reverse complement strand
CGTCCCGGTTCCGTCGTCCGACATGTTGTCGGAAGGGCGGAGTCCGGCGACCGCTCGAGGCTCGCTCGTCCGGGTGCGGTGGCGACGGCGTCGCGCGTGGGTTCCACGCGCGGGTGCCGGCGCCCTACCGGGGCGGACCGCTCTCTAACTGGGAGCTCCGGCCGGCTCTCTGGCCGGCGGAGCGGTTGACTGCATCGACGGCTCGGCGAGCACCTCCGTGAGGACGTGCCGGCCAATGACCATCCGTTGGATCTCGTTCGTACCTTCACCGATCTCACACACCTTCGCGTCGCGCATCATGCGCTCGACCGGGTACTCGCTCGTATACCCCGCTCCACCGAGGATCTGGATCGCATCGAGGGTGGCCCGCATCGCGAGCTCTGAACAGAAGAGCTTCGCCATGGCGGCCTCCTTGGAAAAAGGTGCCCCTCCGCCCTTGAGCCAGGCCGCGTGGTAGGTCAGATGCCGCCCCGCCTGCAGGTCGGTCGCCATGTCGGCGATCCGGAAGTGGATCTGCTGGAAGTCCCAGATACGCTGGCCGAACTGTTCCCGCTGGTCAGCGTAGCGCACGGCGATCTCGAACGCACCCTGCGCCAGACCCAGGGAAAGCGCCGCGACCCCGATCCGGCCGGCATCGAGGGTCTTCATGAAGTTGGTGAAGCCCTGACCCTCTTCTCCGAGGCGCTGTTCCTCCGGAACCCAGGCGTCCTCGACGAGGAGTTCCCGGGTGTCGGAGGCGCGCCAACCCATCTTGTTCTCCTTCTTGCCCGCTCGGACCCCCTCCGTGAACGGCAGGTCGTCCTTGTGACCGAAGGCGATGCGTTGCGCGACGTCGAGATCGACGGTCGGCTTGCACACCAGGAAGCTCGTGATCCCGCGCGAGCCGGCCTCGGGGTCCGTAACGGCGGTCACGGTGAAGATCTCTCCCACGCCGGCGTGCGTGATGAAGATCTTGGATCCGTTCAGACGGTACCCCGCGCCGTCCCGAACCGCCCGCGTGCGGCTACCGGACGCATCGGAGCCCGCCCCCGGCTCCGTGAGGCCGAAGCCACCGAGCACCTCGCCGGACGCGAGCGGCGGCACGAAGCGACGCTTCTGGTCCTCCGTTCCGAAATTCAGCACCGGCGAGGTCCCGAGCGTCGTGTGTGCGGACACGGTGATCGCGTGGCTGGCGTCGTACTTGGCCAGTTCCTCGACCACAAGGACGTAGCTCAGGTCGTCGAGCCCCATCCCCCCCAACTCCCTGGGGACGGGAACCCCGAGGAGGCCCATCTCGCCCATGGCCTTCACGTTCTCCCATGGGAACGTCGAGCTTTCGTCCAGATCCCGGGCGACGGGCACGATGGCGTCGAGCGCGAAGCGACGAACCCGCTCCTGCAGGCGCACATGGTCCGGCGTCAGGTATCGATCCATGGAATCCGGTCTGATCGTTCGAGGGAAGCCAGCGCATGCCGGCGAATACATCGGTCGCATCCGCCGCAGCGCGGCGGAGCGTCCTCTCCGAAGTAGGCGAGCAAGGTACGTCTCCGGCACCCTCGTCCGCGAGCGAAGTCACGCACGGAGCGGAGTTTGGCCAGCGAAGCCCGCCGAAGCCGGAGAGCCGGCGCCAGATCGGCCTGAGCCAACACGCCTACACGGATGAGTAAAGACCCGTCAGGGGTGCCTCCGGTTCCCTCCTGGAGGCCGGGCGGTGCGTCGAGAACACGCACGGCTCCGGCACGCTCCAGCGCGGTGACGGCCGCCAAGGTACCTTCCGGAAGGTGGCCTGAGCCCAGCGCCCGGCCGGCCTCCGCAAGCGTGAAGCGGGCCACACCTCGGTCGTCGGCCCACCGTCTCAGCGCCATGTGGAGCCGACGCAGCGTACGCTCCGGCGGGTGAGCACGGTCGACGAAAGAGCGCCCCAGGTCATCGTCTCGACGGCCCCGGAACGCCACACACCATGCGGCGGCACCGTCGCGTCCCGCCCGCCCAGCCTCCTGATAGTACGCCTCCAGCGTCGAGGGGAGTTGGACGTGTGCTACGAGCCTGACATTGGCCTTGTCGATGCCCATGCCGAATGCATTGGTCGCCACGACCACCCGGCACCCACCCGCCATGAACGCGCCCTGGACGCGCGTCCGCCGCTCGGACGGCAGGCCGGCGTGATACGCTTCCGTCCGAACGCCGAAGCCGGCCAGCGCGTCTCGAACGTACTCGACGCTCCGTCGGGTCGGCGCGTACACCACGGCTGGGCCGGCCACGCGGGAGAGCAGCGTATGGACCCGGCCGGCCCGCTCGGTGAGCGACCCCCCGGGCCGGACCGCCCACAACAGGTTCGGCCGGTCGAACGAGCGGACCACCGTGACGGGGTCCTCGAGTCGTAGGCTCGCGGTGACGTCATGACGTACGCGCGGAGTGGCCGTTGCGGTCAGCGCCAGGACAGGCGCACCGAAATGGGCACGCAGATGGCCGATCTTCCTGTACTCGGGGCGGAAATCGTGCCCCCACTCACTGATGCAGTGGGCCTCGTCGACCGCGAGCAGCCGGACGTCGGCTCCTTCGAGCGCCTCCTGGAACGCAGAGACTCCGAGCCGCTCGGGTGCGACGAAGAGCACATCCAACGCTCCGGAGCGGGCGTCCGCGAGGAATTGGCGTTTGGTGTCGGCATCCTGCCCCGCGCTCAGGAACGCCGCGCGCAGACCGGCGTCCCGTGCCCGCCGGACCTGGTCCTCCATGAGCGATACGAGCGGCGTGACCACGAGCGTGAGGCCGCCGAGCGCCAGTGCGGGAACCTGGTAGCACACGCTCTTGCCGCCACCGGTCGGGAGCACGCCGAGGGCGTCCCGCCCCGCAAGGACCGCGCGGACGAGTT
>JBBSOM010000624.1:0-2855 GCA_038259715.1 Longimicrobiales bacterium | reverse complement strand
CCGGAGGTCCACCGCCGCCCGCTCGATTTCGAGGGCCTCGGCCCGTGCGACCTCGATGAGGCTCTTGATCAAGCCCAGGGCCCCGACGATCGACCGCCGGGCCCCCGACACTCCTTGCTTTTGCTTCTCCGTGATTGGCCCCAGGAAGCCCTCTTCGAGGAGAGCGAGATAGCCGTCCGCGGCCGCGAGAGGGTTCTTCACGTCGTGGCTGAATCCACGGATGAGCCCGGCGCGGCTCTCGGTCACGCGCTCCAACTGCTGCCTCCGCTCCTCCGCCCGCTCCCGTGCCTCCTCGCTCATCACCAGCGCCGCCTGCTCGGCTTCCAGAAGCCGTTCACGCTCCTCGGCGGCCCGTTTGCGCTCGGCCACGAGCCGGGCGACGACGACGGCCGCCGCGAGGGCGAGGAGCACGAGGACGCTCGTCATCGCGACACCAGCCCGTGCGGTCGACTGGATCGAGTTCCGCTGCTCTGCCGTTGCGTCGCGGAGCGCCTCGTCGATCCGTGCCACCATGTCGACCGCCCGCGTGAACGCGGCCTGGTGATCCGCCAGGCGTTCGATGTAGCGCCCGACGGGCATCCGGCCGTCGAAGAGCCCGGAGATGAGCGAATCCGATTCTGCGAGAAGGTTTCCCAGTTCTTCCGCGTCGGTAGAAGTCGGTGGTCCGATCCGACGAGCGAGGCCCAGGAGCCGGTCATAGGCGAGCACCCGCTTTCGCTTTGCGTCCCTGTAGACCCCGGCGTAGTCCTGATCCGGGTCGATGACGAATCCTCGCGCCCCCGCGGCCTCCATGGCGAGGCTCACCTGCAGCACAGTGACCAGGTCGCGCGCGGGATCCGCGATGTCCGTGATCTCCTTGCGCAGTCGGGTGATCCTGATCTGGGTCAAGACGGGGAAGACGGCCAGGAGGACCAGGAAGACGAACACGAGGAGCGGTGCGAACGCGGGAAGCGCGTCCAATCGCGCTGCGACGTGCGGGAGTGCGACGCGCGGCGGCAGCACGGGCGCTCCTTTGACGTCGCCGACTCTTTCCCGCCGCCTCACCGGGATCGTACCGGAGCAGGGTGCGGGTATCGAACCGCCTCGGTACTGCTCATGCGCGAGATCCTCTTTCCTCGGTCAGATCGCCCTGTCGGCCAGACGAGCACGGTAGGATGCGGGACAACGAGCGGCAAGCGGAGAGCTACAATTCAAGGCCCGCCTTCTGCGTAGACGCTTCCACCCCGGACGCCGCTATGAACATCGGACCCACCCGACTGAATCTCGTCCAGGGAGACATCATCGACCAGCGCGTCGACGCCATCGTGAACGCGGCCAACTCGACGCTCCTGGGTGGCGCGTAGCGGCTGAAGCGATGGGTACAAGGGCTTGCACTCCCCCGCGCTCCGGGTGAATCATCGGGTGTCGTCCTTGGAGCGCGACCTACACGCCGCGCCCCGCTCCGCGTGGACCGCGGCGACACTCCCCCCGCCGGAAGGAGGCCCGATCATGGTAAGGCTGAAGAGCATCCTCCCCCTCTGGCTGGCTGTGTTCGCGGGCGCGTGCTCGGACACGACCCTCGTGGCCCCGAGCCCCTCCTTGAGCGAGAGCGCCGCTGCTCCCGATTTTGCACTTTCCGGCGTACCCGCGACGCCCCCGCGATACTTGGTCGTCTTCCGCAAGTCCGCCCCGAAGAACTTCGAGGCCACCGTCGAGGGTCTCGGTGGAACGGTGCTGATGAACCACGCCATCGGCGTGGCCGTGGTGACTGGGCTGGACGACGCCGGCGCGGCGGAGCTCGAGGACCAGGTGGGAGCGCAGTACGTTGCCCAGGACGCTCAGTTCAGCCTCGTGGAGCCAGCGGCCATCTCCACCCCCGAGAGCGTGGGCTCCCCGGCCGCCGGGCCGCAGAGCACGGAGGACCCGACCACGGCGATCCTCTACTCGACCCAGTGGAACATGACGCAGATCCACGCTGACCAGGCGTGGGCCGCGGGACGGCTCGGCTCTCCCGACGTGACCGTCGCGATCCTGGACACGGGCATCGATTACCTGCTGCCCGACCTGGTGGGCCTGGTGGACCTGTCGCGGTCCGTCTCCTTCGAGCCGCTGGACGACGCATACGCGGCGCTGTATTTCCCGGGCCGCGACCCCAGCACCGACCTCCACTTCCACGGCACCAACGTGGCGACTCAGGTGTCGAGCAATGCGTGGGCCTTCGCGGGCGTCACTTCGCGGACAACGCTCATGTCCGTGAAGGTCTGCAGCTTTCTCGGGGGCTGTGACGGCGTCTTTCAGGGAATTCTTTGGGCCATCGACCATGGCGCGGACGTGATCAACATGAGCCTGGGTGGGTGGTTCCAGAAGTCGGCATACCCCGGGCAGGTCGCGGCGTACAACCGGCTCATGAACTACGCGAAGCAGAAGGGCGTGACGGTGGTGGTGGCCGCGGGCAACGACGGCAACGACCTCAACGGACATAAGAACATCCTGGTCGATCCCGGTACCGGAGAGCGGGCGCACGTGCCGTCCTTCTTCGCGATATGGTGCGATGCGACCCACGTGATCTGCGTGTCGGCCACGCGCCGCGACGACGTGCCGGCGAGCTACACCAACTACGGCCGCTCCGCCATCGACGTGGCCGCGCCCGGCGGCGACGTGGGCCCCGGTTTCGCCGACTGGGTCTACGCGCTCTGTCCGCAGACCAGCCTCGTGTTCAACTGCTCGAACGGCTACTACGTGCTCGGCGTGGCAGGCACCAGCCAGGCCACGCCGCACGTGTCGGGCCTGGCCGCGCTGGCGGTCGAGGACGTGGGCCGCTCACCGTCCAAGGTGAGGGCCTATATCCGCAACTCCGCCGACGCGATCGGCGGCGG
>JBBSOM010000623.1:0-2868 GCA_038259715.1 Longimicrobiales bacterium | reverse complement strand
ATCGCCCTGTACCACGAGCGCGACCTCCATGAAGAAGGCGACGGCGCGTGGCTCTCCGACTATCCGCTCCCCGGTGAAGCACTTCTGCCCGGAGAGGTCGGCGTGCATCTCCCCGAGCGAGAGCCCGAGGTCCTCGTCGTCAGCTACGCCAACGGCGTGCGGATGAGCCTCCAGGCGCAACGCACACTTGAACGGGACCACGGGATTGCGGCCAAGGTGCTGGACGTGCGCTGGTTGAATCCGCTGCCCTTCGAGGCGATACGACGGGAGGCGGAGGGCATGCGTGCGGTGATCGTAGCCGACGAATGCAGACGAACGGCAGGGGGAATCGCCGAAGCGGTGGTCGCCGACCTGGCGGAGGCGGGCTACCGGGGAAGGCTCGGGAGCGTGCGGGCCGCGGACAGCTACGTGCCTCTCGGGCGGGCTGCCGATCTCGTGCTCATCCAGACGCCCGATATCGTGGAGGGGGTTCGTAGGGCGTCGGGGCTCGACGGTGGATAGCGCGATGGTGGAACTCCAGCCGGCCGGGGCTCCCGGTTCCGTCCGGAGTCGCGCGTACGAGGTCATCTTCGGGCACGAATCGAAGCCCGGGAAGGTCTTCGACGAAGTCCTGCTGGTCGCGATCCTGCTCAGCGTCGCGACCGTGATGCTCGAGTCGGTGAAGGGGCTTCGCGAGGCGTACGGGCCGACGTTTCAGGGACTCGAGATCGCCTTCACGATCCTCTTCACGGTCGAGTACCTGGTGCGCCTGTGGTGCGTTCGCCGTCCTTCCCGTTACGCGCTGAGCTTCTTCGGGGCCGTCGATCTCCTGTCCGTGCTCCCGACCTACCTCAGCCTGCTCATCCCGGGCGGACAGGTGCTCGCGGTGGTCCGCATCCTGCGTGTGATGCGCGTGTTCCGGGTCCTCAAGCTCGGGCGGCACATGGGCGCCGCTTCGGTGCTCACGACCGCGTTGCGCGCGTCCCGGTACAAGATCTCCGTGTTCCTGCTGGCAATCCTGAACATCGTGGTCGTCGTCGGCTCCCTGATGTACCTGATCGAGGGGCCGGCGTCCGGCTTTACGAGCATCCCCCGCGGCGTCTACTGGGCCGTCGTCACGCTCACGACGGTCGGGTACGGCGACATCGCGCCGGTCACCGCGATCGGCCAGGTCCTCGCGTCCCTGGTGATGGTCATGGGCTATGCCATCATCGCCGTTCCGACCGGAATCGTGACCGCCGAGTTGACGGCCGCCCGCCTTCCCGTCGCATCGGAAAAGGGTCGGACGTGCCTCTCCTGCGAATTCCGGAAGACCGACGCGGCGGCGAGCTTCTGCCGACGCTGTGGCGTGCCGTTGGAGTAGCCCTGGCCTGCCTTACTCCGCCCGCAGCGACTGAACCGGGTCGACGCGCGCCGCCCGACGGGCCGGAAGCCAACTCGACAGCAGCGCCACCGCCAGAAGAAGGACGGGAGTAAGTCCGAACGCGATCGGGTCGCGCGGTCCCACGCCGTAGAGAAGGGCCTTGAGGAGCCCGGTCGCGGCAAATGCCACCGCGCCACCCACCAGGACGCCTACGGCCGCCACCTTCAGCCCCTGTCGCACGATCATCCGGACCACCTCACCGCGTTCCGCGCCCATCGCGAGGCGCACGCCGATCTCGTGGCGCCGCTCGGCGACGGTTTGCGCCACTACGCCGTACAGACCGACCGCTGCCAGAGCGACCGCGAGTGCCGCGAAGATGCCCAGGAGTACGGTCTGGAAGCGGCCCGAGGCGAGCGCGTCGCCGACAAAGCGGTCCAGGGTGGCGACACGGGTCAGCGGCTGGCTCGGGTCTACTTCCCGCACCGCGGCGCGCACGGCGTCCACCGACGGCATCGCGCTCCGCCCCTTCACCACCAGGGTCACGCTGTACAGGCGCCGTTGACGTGTCGACAGGTGAAGCTCCTCTCGAGCGGGTTGGCCCAGGGAATGCTGGTGCATGTCCCCGACCACGCCGACGATCCGGAACGTCCGGGGTTCGTCCAGCAACACCACCAACCCCTTGCCGATGGGGTCCTCGCCCGGAAAGAGCCGGGCTACCAACCGCTCGTTCACGACCGTCACCGGCTCGGAGCCCTCCCGGTCCGACGCGTCGAAGGGCCGTCCTCGCACCAGGGGCACTCCCATCGCCGTGAAGTAGTCCTCGGAGGAGAAGCGCAGCTCCGCCGTGTTCTCCACCCTGCGGATCTGCGACGGGGGGCGGCCCTCCGCGTACACGTACGTATCCCTCCCGTCTCCGCTCATGGGAACGATGTTGGTGAAGGCCGCCTCGCGGACCCCGGGCACCGACGCCACGCGCTCACGGATCTGTTCCTGGAGGCCGACGACGTCGAAGCCGGTCGTCGCGCTCAGGCCCGGAAACGAAACCGGGAGCGTGAGCACGTCGTGCGGGTCGAAGCCCGGGTCCACCGCGCTCAGCGAGACGAACGATCGCATCAGCAAGGTGGCGCAGGTGAGAAGCACGAACGAGAGCGCCACTTCGCCCACCACCAACGAGGCACGCACTCGGGCACCCCGCCGCGTCCCTCGACTCCGCCCGACGCCTCCCATGGCCGCGGACAGCCGTCCGGGCGGGGTGGTCAGGGCGGGGAAGAGCCCGAACAGAATCCCCGCTACGGCCGTGATGAGGAGCGTCACGCCGAGCACGCGTCCGTCCAGGGAAACCTCGTCCATGCGGGGGATGTTCGCCGCCGCCAGTCCTCGGAGGGCCGACATTCCGCTCACGGCCACGACCAGGCCGGCCGCGGCGCCAAGCACGGCCAACAACAGGCTCTCGATCAGGAGCTGGCGCGTGATCCGCCCACGCGATGCGCCCAGCGCGGCCCGCACGGCCATCTCGGCGCGGCGTT
>JBBSOM010000622.1:0-2873 GCA_038259715.1 Longimicrobiales bacterium | reverse complement strand
TCTTCCCGCTGGTGAAGAAGGATGGGCTGCCCGAGTTGGCGACGAAGCTGCACGAAGAACTACGGCGCGCCTCGGTCCCCTCGTTCTACGACGAGGCAGGCTCGATCGGTCGACGCTATCGTCGTCAGGACGAAGCGGGCACGCCCTGGTGCGTCACGGTGGACGGCGAGACCAACGAGAACGGTACGGTCACCCTCCGGGACCGGGACTCGCTCGAGCAAGTGCGGGTCGCTACGGACAAGGTCGTTCACTGGATCCGGGAGCGGCTCGTCGGCTGAAGGTCCGGCGGGCGGTGGCGAGGCGGGGGCGGCGCGACTCATTACACTTGGAGGACAGATGGGCTTTGCGAAGGAGTTCAGGGAATTCGCGGTCCGGGGCAACGTCGTGGACATGGCGGTCGGCATCATCATCGGCGGCGCGTTCGGCACCGTGGTGAAGAGCTTCGTCTCCGATGTGATGATGCCCCCGCTCGGGTTGCTGACGGGCAACGTCGACTTCCAGGACAAGATGGTCGTCCTGAAGCAGGGCGCGCCTTCCGGCCCCTACGGGACGCTGGCCGCCGCCAGGGACGCGGGCGCAGTGACGCTGAACGTGGGTCTGTTCATCGACGCCGCGGTGAGTTTCGTGCTCGTGGCGTTCGCCGTGTTCCTGCTCATCAAGGCGATCAATCGCATGAAGCGCCAGGAAGAGGCCGACCCGACGCCGGGCCCGACCACCAAGCCCTGTCCTTTCTGCGCCTCGGCGATTCCGCTGCCGGCGACGCGCTGCCCGTTCTGCACGTCCGAGGTCGGCGGGAGCTTGACAACCCCGACGTGATGGTGACAATGTCATCCTTGATGATGACGATGTCACCATGGCCCGCGACCGCAAGGACGGGGAGGGGACGATGCCGAAGGAGACGCTCGGGGAGCTCGAGGAACTCGTGCTTCTTGCCGCGGTCCGGCTGGGGGAGGGCGCGTACGGCCTGTCGATCGTAGACGAACTCGGGCGCATCGCCCGGCGTCCGGTGTCGCGGGCATCCGTCTATGTCCTGCTCCGCCGCCTCGAGCAGGCGGGGCTCATCGGCAGCCGTCGGGAAAACCCGGAGGAAGCCAACGGCAAGCCACGCCGCTTCGTGCACCTCACGGGCGCGGGCCTGACCCTGTTGCGGCTGAGCCGGGGCGCGCGGCTCCGGATGTGGGACGGGATCGAAGAGACCTTGGAGGAGGCGTGAAGACGGCCCTCCTGTCCCTTCTCCGGTGTGCACTCCCCGCCGACTGGGCGGACGACGTGGTGCGGGACCTCGAGGAGGCGCACGGGCGCAGGCGCGCCGAGGTCGGGCGCCTCCGCGCTGCCCTGTGGCTCGCTGCTGAGGCCGCCCTCATGGCCGGGAGCTTCGGGGTCGAGCGGCTGCGGCAGCGTGTCGCCCATTTCGACGCGCGGCACGCGGTCGGCTTCCTCGGGCAGGACGTGCGTCTCGCCCTCCGCTCGCTGCGGGCCTCCCCGGTCTTCACCGTGGCCGTGGTGCTCACGGTGGGCGTCTCGATCGGGGCCAACACCGCGATCTTCAGCGTGGTGCGCGCGGTGCTGCTCGATCCGCTGCCCTACCCGGCACCGGAGCGGTTGGTCGTGATGGAGCCCTACCCCTGGACGCCTGCAGAGATCGTCGACGATGTGCGGCGCACCGGCGGCGCGTTCGAGGCGATGGCCGGGTTCTACCCCCTGCGCTTCACCGCGGTCGGCGGCGAGCGGCCCGTGGAGATCGAGGGTGCCGTCGTCACGCCCGGCTTCTTCCGTCTTCTCGGAGCGAGGATGGCACTGGGGCGCGACTTCACAGACGGCGACGCGCGGCCCGACGCGCCTCCTACGGCCATCCTCAGCCACAGGGCGTGGATGGAACTCTTCGGCGGCTCGGCCGACGCGATCGGACGAGCCCTCCGCCTGGACGGGACACCGTACGAGGTGGTCGGGGTGGCGGCGGAGGGGTTCCGGCAGCTCACGCCGCGGACGGAGGACCCGGGCGTGTGGACGGTCGCCGGCATGGACCGTCTGGGAGCCAACGTCCTGCCGGAGGGCTCGGTGCCATGGGCCATCCCGGTGGGCCGGCTGGCTCCGGACGTATCGTTGGAGCGAGCCCAGGCGGTGCTCGATGGTGCCGTGGAGCGCTTCCGCGGGCACAACCCTGGGCAGGACGAAGTCCCCCTCCGCGGGGTCCGCTGGGCGACGCTCCACTCGAACCTCACGGACGGCACCCGGGACGCGCTCCTCCTCCTGCAGGCGGCAGTCGGCCTCGTGCTGCTCCTCGCGTGCGGGAACGTGGCGAACCTGCTCCTGGTGCGCTCCGCCGCCCGCCGGGGGGAGATCGCGCTGCGCACAGCGCTCGGCGCGTCCCGTGGCCGGCTCTTCCGCCAGCTCCTCACCGAGAGCGTGGTGCTCGCGGTCCTGGGAGGACTGGCCGGCCTGGCCCTGATGCCGCCCACGCTCGGCCTCGTCCTGGAACTGGCTCCGCCGAACCTCCTGCGAATCGGGGATGTCTCGCCCGACGCGACGCTCCTGCTCATCACCCTCGGGGTGGCCGTGGCGACAGGGCTGCTCTTCGGCGTCGTCCCTGGGTTGGCCGCGACCCGGCCATCGGCGTCGGCGGGCCTCCAGGAGATGGGACGGACCCGCACCGCGTCGAGGAGCCGGCATCGCCTCAGTCAAGTGCTGGTCGTCGCGCAGGTGACGCTGACGCTCGTCCTCGTCGTGAGCGCGGGGCTCCTCGTTCGCACCTTTGTGTCGCTCGCGGGGCAGGAGCCGGGCTTCCGCGAAGACGGCGTCCTGGCGATGCGCCTGTCGGTGCCTGTGGACCGCTACCGGAGCGTGCCTCTGCTGGAGGACTACGAGCGCCGCCT
>JBBSOM010000621.1:0-2878 GCA_038259715.1 Longimicrobiales bacterium | reverse complement strand
GAGTGACGGTCACTGTCGGGCGTCCGGGCTCCTCCACCCACACGTGGCTCCACGCCTTCAGATCTTCCGGCGACTTGCGGTCCAGCACGTCGATCAGATCCGGCCAGGTCGCATTGCCGTACTCATGGTCCGCGAGGTACTCACGCAGGCCGTCACGGAACGCGTCCTCGCCGACCCGCGCCTCGAGTTGACGCATGACGACAGGGGCCTTCTGGTAGATGATCGCCCCGTACAGCGTCCCGGCCTCACGGAGGTTTTCAAGCGGCTGCCGGATCGGGTTGGCCCCCCGGGTCCGATCCACCCCGTACGCTGCCGGGTGGTTGGCCATGAGGAAACGGAGGTCGTGGTCCACGTTCGGGAAGGACGGGTTCACGATCTTGCCGGCCATGAAGTTGGCGAAGACCTCCTTCATCCAGACATCGTCGAACCAGTTCATGGTCACGAGGTCTCCGAACCACATGTGCGAGGTCTCGTGCGAGATCACGCTGGCGCGGCCCAGGATCTGGCCCTGCGTGGCGGACTCGTCGAGCATCAGCGACGACGCGTTGTAGAAGATCGCGCCCGGGTGCTCCATCCCACCGTACTGGAACGAAGGGATCAAGACGAATTCGTACTTCTGGAAGGGATACGGAATGCCCGTGTAGTCCTCGAGCCACGCCAGCGCCTTGGCGCTGAGGTCGAAGATGGCGTCCCGGTTCCGGGCCACCTTCGCGGTATCGGTCTCCCTGTGGAACATGCGCATGGCGCGACCGTCCACCACGGCCTCTTCCGTGAAGAAGTTGCCGGCGGCGAAGGAAAAGAGGTACGTCGGGATCGGCTTGGTCGGCAGGAAGTCGAGGACCTTCCCATCCGGCGTCTCGGTCTCCTCGGTCAGAGGGCCATTGGCCACGGCCTTCCAATCATCGGGGATGCGCAGCGTCCACTTGACGGAGGCCTTCAGGTTGGGTTGATCGAACACAGGCAGACTGAAGTGTGCCCGGTCCGGCACGAAGAGCGCGTACAGAAAGTCGTCGTTCCGGTTCAGGGACTCGTCGCCCGCCGTGTAGTCGAGGTCGACGACGTTCTCGCCCTTTCGCAGTGCACGGGCCGGAAGGACGATGTGGTCATTGACGGGACGCCATTCCACGTCCTCGTCGTTTACGCGCACCGAGTGGACCCGCTCATCGGGCTTCATGAAGTCCAGGATCACGTCGAAGCCGTCCGGATCCGACCACCCGAAGCGGATCCGGCTGTGGCCCGAGATCGGCTCGCCGCGCTCCCGGGGAATGGTCAGATCGATCTCGTAGCTCGGCTGCGTGAGGGTCGCCTTGCGATGCTGCGCCAGTTCCCAGGGCACCCCGAGCTCCGTGGAGGGTGGCGTGGGCCGGGAGCAGGAAGCGGACAGGGCGACGACGCCCACGCACACGAGCGCGGATGAGGACGGGACCTTCGACATCGGACACTCTCGGGCGTCGGAATGGATCGGCGCGACCCGCCGATCCGGTCCCGCTATTGTGGAGCGCGGCAACGGCGCGGGAAAGAGGGGGACCGCCTGCGGTCCTTCAACGGCTACCTTCATGGTTCCCATGCAACCTTCCACCCCCTCGGGCTTCTCGCCCCGACCGTTCCGGCCCGCCGCGTGGGCACGAGGACCCCATGCGCAGACGCTGCTCGCCCGTGCGCTGCGGTTCCCGCATGACCCGGGCATGAGCCGGGAACGGTGGGACACTCCCGACGGAGACTTTCTCGACGTGGACCTCGGGCCCGATCCCGCTCCCCACGCTCCGATCGCGCTCGTCCTCCACGGCCTCGAGGGATCTTCGCGCCGGAAGTACATCCTACATGCATGCGATGTGCTGCTCCGCAGCGGTATACGTCCGGTGGCCATGAACTTCCGCGGATGCGGTGGCGGGCCCAACCGCCTTCCCCGCTTCTATCACTCCGGAGAAAGCTCGGACCCCGCCTTCGCTCTCGATCAGCTGCATGCGCGCTTCCCGGATCGGCGCTTTGGCGTCCTGGGCTTCTCGCTCGGGGCGAATATGCTGCTCAAGATGCTCGGCGAGCGTGATGACGGCGGCGTGGGCCTGGTGGACGCGGCCGTGGCCATATCCACGCCCTTCGACCTGGCGGCAGGGTGCGCGCTCCTCGAGACAACGCGGATGGGCCGACTCTATACCACGTACTTCCTCCGCTCGCTGCGTCGGAAGCTCGTGGCCAAGCGGGCCCTTCTCGAACCCTTGATCGATGTCGAAACGGCCCTCACCGCCCCGACGCTGTATGCCTTCGACGAGGCGGCGACGGCCCCCCTCCACGGCTTCCGGAGCGCGGCGCACTACTACACGACGTGCAGCAGCTCGGGTTTCCTCGGGAGGATCCGGGTCCCAACCCTGGTGCTCCAGAGCCTCGACGACCCGTTCCTGCCCTCGGAATCCGTGCCCCGGAACGCCCTGTGCGCGAATCCGGCCATCGAGGCGGTTCTGACGCCGAGCGGTGGGCACGTCGGGTTCCTGGCGGGTACGCCGTGGCGCCCAAACCTATGGGGTGAGGCCGAAGGCGCCCGCTTTCTGGCCCAGTTTCTACGGGATTCTCTGGAGCGCTGACTTCAGCCCGCCGCGGATTCCCGGAAGAACGCCTTCCCGTGCCATGAATCCCGTGCCGGGCGCTCGAGGCCGCCGACCCGCAATGCGTCGAGCCGGGTGAGTGTCGTGTCGAACACCTGCGTCGAAGCGTCCACTACCCTGTCCCGGACCAGCGCACGAAAGTCCGCCCGCGACACCGAGTGAACCGTCTGGCCATCCCGGTACCACACGGGCCCGTGCTCCACGAGGCCGACGCCCAAGTCGCTCGCAAGGACCTCCAGGCGGTTCACGAGCGCGTCGATCGAGCACCCCGACGGTTG
>JBBSOM010000620.1:0-2882 GCA_038259715.1 Longimicrobiales bacterium | reverse complement strand
GTGCACGCGGAGCGTCGCGGCCATCCACGGACGAAGCAGGAGGTCGAACACCCGCCAGGCCAGCCGAGAGGACGTGGGCGGGCGCATCAGGCCCGGGCCCTCGCCAGGCCGGCGGCGCCGAGAACGACCTTCCTGAACCGCGACGTGTGCGCGCGAAGAAGCAGATTGTCGTATCCGTTCCGGCGAACCTCCTGGTGGATGCCCCGGTACGCCTCGGCGGCCACCGCCACCGGGCGGGCAAACCACGGGGGCAGACGTCGGATGCCGGGCCAGGCCCGGGCGTACCACCCGTCGGCCCGCGCCATGAGTTCGTCCATGGCGTCCTTGTAGGCAAGGATGAGGGGACGCGGTCCGTGGCGAAGGGGGTCCAGTTCTTCGGCGCTCAGCCCGTACGCGTCCAGCAGGACCCCGGGCAGGTAAACGCGGCCCACAGCCAGATCCTCCCCTACGTCCCGAAGGATGTTGGTAAGCTGCATGGCATGGCCCAGAGCATGGGCGCAGGACAAAAGCACCGGGTCGCGGAAGCCCAGGAGTTGGCACATCCACCCGCCTACCGCTCCAGCGACGCCGAAGGTGTACGTCTCGAGGCGCGCCCAGTCTGGGTAAGGCTCGGGGCTCAGATCCGTGCCCACTCCCGCGAGCAGGGCGTCGGGGTAGCGCCAGGACACTCCCTCCCGGGCGGACGTGGCCACCACCTCGTCCAGCAGGGGCACGTCGGTGGCATGCCCCTCGAACGCCGCTCGTGTGAGGGCGCGCCACGCGTCCAGGCGGCGGGTCCGGTCCTCCGGGGACGCCTCCTCCGTTACGCCCAGACGCCCCAGATCGGGTTCGTCCACCAGGTCGTCCGTGAAGCGGCAGTAGGCGTACAACCCCGCGACCCGGCGGGCAGGCTCCGCCGGAAAGAGCCGCGCCGCGAAACGGAACGTCCGGGCGTGGCGGGCAAATAGGGCGCCCCACGCCTCGGGGCCGCCCACGTCCCGTGCGAGGCGGGCCACCTCCTCCTCGGCGGACAGCGCCACTCGCCTTGTCGACCCTCGACGGGAATCGACCTCGGCGAACCCGGCCACCATGCCTGGAGCGGCACCGAGCGCGTCCTCCTGGGCGCCCACCCCCGCGACCGCGGTGCGAATCCATGCGTCCAGCACTCCCCTGACTACCTGGTCGCCCGGGGATAGCGCCACCAGGCGGCGAAGAAGGGCCTTGCGCTCCTCCTGGAGCCGGGCGACCGCGCGCCATGCGGCCGAAGTGCGTCCGTCTCTGCCCAGGAAGAGGCGCTGAACCACCTCCTCCTCAGGGGCGCCAAAACCCTCGACGCCCGCGAGGTCCAGGACCCAGGTCCATTTTCGTTGCCGGTAGTCCAGGAAGGGGGGCTTCCCCGTCTCCGCGGCCGGGCAGTAGTCCAGAAGGTCGTCCACCCGCTGGTAGAGGGCTCCGAGGGCCCGACCGAAAGCCTGGCGCTCCTCCAGATTACCCAGGGGCAGAACGGTGCTCCCCAGTACGGCGGCGGCGCCGAACAGCTCGCCGGACTTCCCGGTCACGATCTCCATGGATCGCTCGGAGGAGAGGCGCGCCCCGGTGCTCCGGCCCTGTTCGATCTCACCGGCCACCGTGCGCTCCACAGCCTCCACGAAGTAAATCAGGTATGCGGTCGCGTCCACCCTGGCGGCCGCACGATACGCTCCGGTGAGGTAGTGATCGCCCATCACCAGGGCGGGGCCCACCCCCGCGGATGCGGCCAAGGTGGGGGTGCCGCGGCGGCAGGCCGCACCGTCGAGGATGTCATCGTGGAGGAGGGACGCCTCATGGACCATCTGCACCGCAAGAGCCCCGGACCAGAAGCGCCCGTCCAGGCTCGGTCTCGATTCCGGGGGCACCAGCGCCCAGGCCACCAGAGGCCGGAGCAGCTTTCCGGCCGGCTCGGGAACCGGGACACCCAGGGCCCGCAGATCCGCGGCGGCGCTCCGAAGCCCCTCCAGGACGATCATCTCCGGAGTCCGACCCGGAATCGCTTCCGGCCTGAGCGCAGTGTCTCCCTGCAAAACAGTCGTCACGGGGCCCTCGACGGCATCAGCGCACCGGACGAGGGCGCTTCCTCGACGGTCGCAACGGACATCGTAGCGAGGCGCGATGCACCCCAGGTGGCCCACGCGCAAACGGACAGACCGACGAGTGTGGCAAACACCGCCCACCCCAAACCCGCCGCGGCCACCATGCCCAGGGGCATGAGGAGGAGGACGACGTAGTACGATGCCAACCAGCGCACAGGTAGGCGATCCAGACCCGCTCGGTGACCCAACACGTCCATGACGGCGACAAGGACCAGACCTGTACCGTACCACCCCAGCAGGTTGAACCAGGGCATCCCGTAGTAGGCTCCCGGGACATCCCAGCGCCAATAGGGCGTCAGGTGGCTCATGGCGGGATCCAGCGCCAGATCCCACGCCGCCAGCCACGCCGCTCCTACGGCGATGCGCAACCCTCGACGCCCCGGAATCCACGCCCTCGTTACCGCCCACGAAGGCAGAGCCATGAGGAACCAACTCACCGGGATGAGCACGGGAACCCGCCCCAGAAGCTTGAAGCCCAGAAGACCCATGTAGCCGTAGTCGCCGAAAGGAAAGCCGGTTCCGGTGCCCACGTACTCGGCGAGGAATGCGAGCGCAGAGATGACGAGGGCCGCCGGGATCCACCGAATCCCCACTCGCCGAACCAGGAAGATGGCAAGGGTGGCCACGGCCAGAATGATGTGCCCCCGGGCGAAGAGGGCGAAGGAGACGGCGTAGAACCGGATGGCCGTCGGCGTGAGGGGCAGGCGCTCCGGATGGAGGGCGAAGTTCCAGTATCCGCCAACCGCTACCACCGTGAAGACCAGAAGGGTGAAG
>JBBSOM010000619.1:0-2888 GCA_038259715.1 Longimicrobiales bacterium | reverse complement strand
GACCACCCACCGCGATCCGGGCAGGGACAGCTTGAGGTCGACGGCGCCTTTGGAGGTGTGCTCGACCGGTGTGGGCGGACGGATCGCGACGATCTCCGCGACCGGGACGTCCACCCTCCACCGCAGGCCGAAGCGCAGACGCAGGGTGCCGCCCTCGATGGTAGCCGGCATCGCGCGCAGCGCGCGCCAGTCACCAATGAGCCAGAGGCATCCGTACAGGCCGACCGCCGTGAGGAGCCAGGCCAGTTTCGGGCTCCAAAGCGAGGTCAGCAGATGCAGGGCCGGCACCTCGACTGAGGTGGCCATCAGGAGCGCAAAGACGATCGCGCCGTAGGCGGTATTCCGATGGTACGTGAACGACCGGGCGGTATCCGCCGCCGGCGCCCGCCAGAGGGCCCAGCGCAGCACGGAGATCTCGTAACGGAGAACCTCACCGAGCCTTCCCGGTGAGCGTGCCCGCTTCACGAAGAGCCAGACGGACAGGACCTCGAGCGGCGCCGCCAGAACGTGGAAGAAGAGGAGCGCCTGGCGCTCGTTCTCCGGCAGCACCCTCCCCGCCACCGCGAGGGCCACGAAGTACAGCGGGAGGAGGACGAGGGGCGACCAACGATACTGTCTCGCGAGCATCCACCAGCAGACCAGCGGGAGCGTGATGGCCAGGTCGAAGGTCGCGGCGCCGACGATGAGCAGGGGTCGGGGAGTGACCGGGGCCAACAGGGCCGCCTGCCGGGCGAGCATGATGATACCCACGAGCACGGCGGCGCACGCGGGGGTGGTGAGCCATTGCGGCAGGGATCGGAGTGCAATCGCGCCGACGCGGTTCATGGACGGTCCCCCCGGGCTGTGAGTGAACTCTCCCTGTAAGCTGCGTCGCTGTCGTGCGCAAGCAACCCCTCGGGAGTGGAGCTCTCGTGCCGCCCAACGTGCCGTGTCACCCCTTCAACTGAAGTCGCCCCGGAAGAAGAGCACCGAAATCAGGATCGCGGCCACCGCCAGCGGCGCCACGAAGCGGATGAAGAAGCGCCACATGCCGTAGCTGAACCACCGGGGCGTGGTGTCGTCGACAAGTTCGCCCTCCGTCGCCTCGCGGGTCATGAACCAGCCCGCACCCAGCGTGATGAGCAGCCCACCCAACGGCAGCGCATAATTTGCCGCAAAGTGGTCGAGGGTGCTGAAGAAGCCCGGTTTGCCGGCGAACACGACGAAGTTCGATAGCGCGGGCACCGCGCCGAACGAGAGTGCCGCCAGGATCGTGAAGGAGAACACGAGGCCGCCGCTCAGCAGCGTCGCCTTGTGGCGGGGCATGTTCCGCTCGTCGATGAAGTAACTCACCACCACCTCGAGTAGCGAAATCGTCGACGTGAGCGCGGCCATGGCCACGAGCACATAGAAGAGCGGTCCGAGCACCCGGCCGAAGGGGACCACCTGGTAGAAGAGTTGCGGCAGCGAGATGAAGAGCATGCCCACCGTGGAGCCACTCACCTGCTCCTGCATCCCGGGCACCGTGAAGATCACCGAAAACATGATGACGGCCGCGAGAAGTGCGACGAGCGTGTCCAGCAGGACGATGATACCTGCCGACTTCACCAGCGACTTGTCCCGCTTGATATAGGAGCCGTAGGTGACCATCGCCCCCATGCCGAGAGAGAGCGTGAAGAACGCGTGCCCGAGCGCTTCGAGGATCCCGTGCGGCTTCAGTTCGTGAAAATTGGGCCGGAAGAGGAAGCGGAGGGCTTCACCCGACCCCTCCATGCTCAGCGCGCTGAACAGCAGCATGAGCAGGATCGCGAACAGGGCGGGCAGGAAGATGCGGCTGACCTTCTCGATCCCGGCGTGCACGCCGAAGTAGACCGTGAGAACCGTTGCGGCCGAAAAGAGGCCGGAGAGCAGAAGCTGCAAGCCGCCGTTGCCCACCACGCTGTTGAAGAGCTCGCCGGTCTGGATGCCCGCGGGGAAACCCGAGATGCTCCATCCGAGTGTCTTCACGAAGTAGAAGAGCGACCACCCCGCCACCACGCTGTAGTAGCTCAGGATGATGAAGCCCGCGAAGACGCCCCATGCGCCTACCAGCCCCCAGGCGGGCCCGATGGCGTCCCGGAGGGCACCCACGGGGCTCTTCTGCGTCTTCCGGCCGATGAGCAGCTCGGCCATCATGATCGGCAGGCCGACACCCGCGATGCACAGCAGGTAGACGAGCACGAAGGCACCGCCGCGGTTGTTCCACGTGATGAATGGAAACTTCCACAAGTTGCCGAGGCCGATGGCGCTCCCCGAGGCCGCGAGGATGAAGCCGACGTTCGAGGTCCATTGGTCGCGGGGTTTCTCGCTCATACGATGCTCCGCTCCTGGCAGCCCATGGTGGAAGGCCCTGGCCGAAAATCGGCCCCGAACGTATCCGCCCGCGTGAACTCCGAACAGGGAAGGGCGTAGACTGACGCGACAAGGTGTGGGAACGGACTTCAGGCCTAGGAGTGACCCTCATGCGCGATCGGTTCCGCTTGCGGCGCCTGAGCCTGGTGGTGGGGCTGTGCGTGGCGGCGTGCTCGGCCGCGTGCTCGGCCCCGTCCTCCGATCGAGATCGTGCTCCAGCCGGCGGCACTTCCACCGGGACGGCGCCGACCTTCCGTGCCGCTCTCCTGACCGCGGGACCCGTGAGCGACGCGGGTTGGTACGCCGGCGCCTATGACGGGCTCATGATGCTCCGCGACTCGCTGGGCGCCGAGGTCAGCCATCAGCAGACCCGCACTCCGGCCGAGTTCGACGAGGCGTTCCGCTCGTACGCGGCGGCCGGGTACGACCTGATCTTCGCGCACGGCTTCGAGTACCAGGACGCGGCGATGCGCGCGGGGGCGGAATTCCCGGACGTGACGATCATCGTGAGCAGTGGT
>JBBSOM010000618.1:0-2892 GCA_038259715.1 Longimicrobiales bacterium | reverse complement strand
GGATGCGGAACCGCCAATTCCATTGTCGACCTCGGTAAGGCGCAGGGTCAGGGCGTTGGGGCCATTGGCCGCCATCGCCAGATCATCCACGCGTCCGGGGCTACTGCTGAACCGCGGGCTGAACCGTGCCGAGTCTGATTCAACTTCGGTGGGCGCCGGCGAGGTGACGCGATCCGTGCATGCCGCCGGAAGAATGAGGGAGCCCAGAAGGGCGAGCCTGAAGGAATACCGGATTCGGGTACCGCTGCACACTGCTTGTAACATGATTCGACTCCTGTGGCTGTCTATTCCAGAAAGGGCCAACAGGACGCCATGCGACGTCTACCTTACGTCGCTCAAAGTCGCGCGGAGGAAGGGGAGGCTACCGTCGCACCAACCTTGGGTCGTCCTTCAAGACCCTCGTATTGAAACGCTGGTGGCTCGGCTGGCCTGGTGACCGATGGTCACGGTAGCCCCGTTGCTCTGCGAGGTCGGCTTTCACCGACTGTGCTCTGTGCAGCGCACGCCAACATTGAGAGCAAGTGGCGTGCCGTTCTTGGGTACGCCAACGGATGCCAAACGGATGGCCGGAAAGAGGAAAATGTTGCGGCATCTGGGAAGAAATGTCGCTGCCCGGAACGACGTTCCTACTCTCACGGCGCGCGCTCCGTAGGACATCCCCCTACGCGACGCCGCGCGATCCACCCGACAGATCCCGTTTCCGGACCCGACTAGGATTGACCCGCGTTGTTCAAGACCGGATTCCACACCTCCTGGGTGCACTTCCATGACCGCCACCAAGTTCCGTTCCCGCTCGCTCTGGACTCTGTCCGGCGCCCTCGCCGTAGCGGCCCTCCTGTTCACGGTTGCCGGCGCTTCCGAGTCGACCGGCGCGGCCCGCAAGGAAATGGGCGCGCCCGCGCTTCCTCCCCTCGAAGGCGTAGAAACCGCGGTCCTGACCGAGGCACCCCTGGTCCCGCCTGCGATCACGCGTACATATGCCACGCACGTGGTGGTCGAGCTTGAAGCGGTCGAGGTGACGAAGGAGCTGGACAACGGCGTCCAGTATCGCTTCTGGACGTTCGGCGGCTCCGTCCCGGGCAGCTTCATCCGTGTTCGTGAAGGCGATGAGGTGGAGTTCCACCTCAAGAATGCGGAAAACAGCATCGTTCCTCACAACATCGATCTGCACGCGGTAACGGGCCCCGGCGGTGGGGCGGCGGCCACGTTCACCGGCCCCGGCCAGGAGACGTCGTTCACGTTTCGCGCGCTCAACCCCGGCCTCTTCGTATACCACTGCGCGATGGCCCCCGTCGGCATGCACATGGCCAACGGGATGTACGGCCTGATCCTTGTGGAGCCGAAGGACGGCCTCCCCCCGGTGGACCGGGAGTTCTACGTCATGCAGGGCGAGTTCTACACGAGGGGACAGCACGGCGCGCAGGGGCTGCAGGACTTCGACTACGACAAGGCTCTGAGCGAGAACCCCGACTACGTGGTCTTCAACGGCCGTGTCGGCTCCATGGTCGGGGACAACGCGCTTCAGGCACGCACGGGTGAGAAGATCCGCCTCTTCGTCGGCAACGGCGGGCCCAACCTGGTCAGTTCGTTCCACGTCATCGGCGAGATCTTCGACAACGTCTATCCCGGTGGCGGCACCACCGTCGAGAACAACATCCAGACCACGCTGATCCCCGCGGGCGGCGCCGCGATCACGGAGTTCCGCGCCGACGTGCCCGGCACGTTCGTCATGGTCGACCACTCGATCTTCCGGGCCTTCGACAAGGGCGCGCTCGGCATGATCGATGTGATGGGCGACGCGAACCGGATCGTCTTCGACCATCAAGACCGGTAGTCCCGACCACAGACTCAGGACCCTTCCGGTGCTCCCCCGCCTCCTCGCGCTCACGGTCGTCTGCCTGGCCCTGCCCCCCACCGCCACGGTGGTCGGGGGGCAGCAGGCGCACACGGTCCCTATCGCTTCCGGCCGCTATATGCCCTTCTACGTTTCAGGCACGGATTCAAGCGGTGTCGAGGTGGAGGGCTTCGAGCTGGACGAGCGTCCGGTTACGGTGGCCGAGTTCCTCGCGTTTCTCCGAACCCACCCCGCGTGGCGCCGCGACCAGGCGCCGCCAGCGTTGGCAGGCCCCGCCTACCTCGAGGGATGGACCGGCCCTCTGGATCCGGGCAAGGCCCACCCGGAGGACCGACCGGTCACGCAGGTCTCCTGGTTCGCGGCGCGAGCGTACTGCCGGGCCGGGGGAGCACGCCTTCCGTCGACCGACGAGTGGGAGTATGTGGCCCAGGCCAGCGAGACCCGCAAAAACGCCTTCCGCGACGCCGACTTCAACGCTCGTATTCTGACGCTCATCCAGGCGAGACCCGCGGCCGGCGCCTTTCCCCCGGTCGGCACGACCGATCGGAACGCATGGGGCGTGCGCGACCTGCATGGCCTCGTCTGGGAGTGGACCGCCGACTTCAACAATCAGATGCTCACGGGCGCCGCACGGAACGATCGCGGGCTCGACCGCGGTCGCTTCTGCGCGGCCGGGTCCGTGGGCACGAGCGACCTCACGAACTACGCCGCCTTTCTCCGATGGGCGTACCGGACCAGCCTGACGGGCCAGACGACCGCGCCCCTCCTCGGCTTCCGGTGCGCGAGGTGAACCTTCCCATGACAACGTGCGCATGGCCCCTTCGTCCTACCTATCGACGCGCCGGCACCGGGCTGCTCCTGCTCGTCGCACTCGTCGCCGGATCTTGCGGCGCGCCCAACGACCACGCCATGGTCCACGCCATGGTCATGGAGGCACCTGCGGCCGGACAACCCACATCAACCTCACTCTACGTTCTGGACCAGACCTGGACGGACCAGCAGGGCCGCTCGGTCCGGTTGGAGGACCTCGCCGGGCG
>JBBSOM010000617.1:0-2892 GCA_038259715.1 Longimicrobiales bacterium | reverse complement strand
GGATGTCGGATGAGTGTCGAAGTCAGCATCGTGATGCCGTGTCTGGACGAGGCCGAGACGGTCGAGGCCTGCATCGCCAAGGCGCGCGGATTCCTGGAGGACAACGGCGTCACCGGCGAGATCATCATCGCCGACAACGGCAGTACGGACGGGTCCCAGCGCCTCGCTCGTGCGGCGGGCGCGCGCGTGGTGGACGTGCCGCAGCGAGGATACGGCGCGGCGCTCATGGGTGGGATCGCGTCCGCCCGCGGGCGCTTCGTCATCATGGGCGATGCGGACGGCAGCTACGACTTCACGCGGCTGGGCCTCTTCCTGGAAGAGTTGCGGAAGGGTGCCGACCTGGTCATGGGAAACCGCTTCAGGGGAGGGGTGGCGCGGGGTGCCATGCCGCCGCTGCACTACTACCTGGGCAACCCGGCGCTGACCGGCGTGGGGCGGCTCTTCTTCCGGAGCGCGGCGCACGACTTCCACTGCGGGCTGCGCGCAGTCAGGAAGAGCGCGTACGAGTCGATGGCGCTCCGAACCACCGGGATGGAGTTCGCCAGCGAGATGGTGGTGAAGGCTACGCTCCTGGAGATGCGCATCGTCGAGGTCCCGACGACGCTGTCCCCGAGCGGCCGCAGCCGAGCGCCGCACTTGCGCAGTTGGCGCGACGGCTGGCGCCACCTCCGTTTCATGTTGCTGTACAGCCCGCGATGGCTCTTCCTCTATCCTGGGTTCCTGATGATGGCCCTCGGCACGGGCGTCGGTCTCTGGCTGCTGCCGGGCCCGCGCACCCTGGGCGGCGTCACGCTCGATGTCCACACCCTGCTCTACGCGGCGGCCCTGGTGCTGGTGGGCTTCCAGGCGGTGCTCTTCGCCACGTTCGCGAAGACCTTCGCCGTGACGGAGGGGCTCCTGCCCCCGGACCCGAAGTTCATGGACGTCTATCGCTATGTGACCCTGGAAACGGGACTGGCCGCGGGGGCCGGAATGATCCTGATCGGGCTCGTGGGCACGCTCCGAGCCGTATGGCTCTGGGACACCCTGTCGTTCGGGCCGCTCGATCCCGCGCGCGGCCTGCGCATCATCATTCCTGCAGTGCTGTGCCTCACGCTTGGGAGCCAGACCGTGCTGGCGAGCTTCTTCCTCAGCGTGCTGGGACTGACCCGGAAATGAGCGTCGTCGGCAGACTTCACGAACGCACTGTGTACGGACGTCGCGTGCGTGTCCTGTGTGAGGCTCTGTCGGCGCTCCTGCCACCCGACGCGCGTGTGCTCGACGTGGGGTGCGGTGACGGGCGGATCACACGCCAGGTGGCGGACGTCCGGCCGGACCTTCGGATCTCCGGCATCGACGTCAAAGTTCGGCGTGGCACGTACGTGCCCGTCGACGCCTTCGACGGTACGACGATCCCCTACGAGGACCGGGCGTTCGACGCGGTCATGATGGTGGACGTCCTCCACCACACGGACGACCCGTCCGTGCTGCTCCGTGAGGCCGCACGGGTGGCGAGCGGGACCGTCGTGCTCAAGGACCACACGTTGCAGGGCCGCCTCGCCGGTCCCACGCTTCGCTTCATGGATTGGTTCGGGAACGCCCCACACGGCGTGGCACTGCCCTACACCTACTGGACACGGGACGAGTGGCAGCGGACGTTCGATGCGCTCGGACTCCGGGTCGAGACGTGGCGGGATTCGCTGCCGCTCTATCCCGCGCCCGCTTCCTGGATCTTCGGACGCTCCCTCCACTTCCTGGCCCGTCTCACCACCCCCGGGAGGCGCGCCCACCCATGAGGGTCCTCGTCACGGGAGCGGCCGGCTTCATCGGATCCCACCTGGCGGAATCCCTGCTCGGCTCGGGCACCGACGTCGTCGGTCTGGATAGCCTCGACCCCTTCTACGACGTGGCGGTCAAGGAGCGACATCTCGACGTGTTGCGCGCGTTCCAGGACTTCACGGACGTCCGTGGTGACATCCGGGATCCCGATGCCTGGGCGTCCTTGCCGGACGGCATCGACGCCATCGTCCACCTCGCCGCGAGAGCCGGTGTGCGCCCGTCCATCGCCGAGCCTGCGACGTACGCCGATGTCAACGTCACGGGCACGGCACGCATGCTCCATTTCGCGTCCAGGCGCGGCATCCGCGCGGTGGTGTTCGGGTCGTCGTCCTCCGTGTACGGCGAATCCGACCAGGTGCCCTTCGCGGAGACCGCGCGGGCCGACGCGCCCATCTCGCCCTACGCGGCCACGAAGCGCGCGGGTGAACTCCTTTGCCGGGTCTCCCACGCCGCCGGCGGTACGTCCGTCGTGGTGGCGCGGCTGTTCACCGTGTACGGACCGCGGCAACGCCCCGACCTGGCGATCCACCGGTTCACCCGGCTGCTCCTCGAGGGGCGTCCCCTTCCGCGCTTCGGGGATGGAAGCACCGCTCGCGACTATACGTACGTCACCGACATCGTGGCCGGACTCGTGGCCGCGCTCAGGCTGGCCGCCGGATCGGAAGGCGTGTTCGAGACCGTCAACCTCGGTAGCGACCACCCGATCACGCTGAACGAGCTGATTACCGTGCTCGGTGAGGAAGTAGGCGTGGTTCCCGACATCGAGGAGTTCCCCATGCAGGAGGGCGACGTCACCCGCACCTGGGCCGACATCAGCCACGCCCGGGCCGTCCTCGGATATGCACCCCGCGTCGAATTCCGGGAAGGCGTGCGAGCGTTCGTCCACTGGTTTCGCGAGGAGGGGTTGGCGGGATAGAGGGGCTCTCGGGATGGGCATCCCGACCCGGACGCTATCGCGCCCTGAGCCACGTCTCGAGGGTGAGCAACGCCCAGAGCGCGTGGCCGTGATCGACCGTCCCACCCTGGTGCTCGGCCCACAACCGGGCGACCGGCTCGGGATCCACCCAGCTTCCG
>JBBSOM010000616.1:0-2894 GCA_038259715.1 Longimicrobiales bacterium | reverse complement strand
CATGCGGAACGTCATCAGGTTGTTGTCCGTGGTGTGGTCGACGACGAGGACCGCGCCGCTGCCCTCGATGCCGCCGGTGGCCGCGGCCGGATAGGCGACCGGCGTCATCGGCTGATCGAAGACCGTAGAGTCCTTGATCTCCTCCATATCGACGTTGCGCGTCAGTTGCAGCGTCCACCCCGTGTCGTCGTAAGGGCGTGGGTTGTCGAGACTGAACTGCTGCAGGCTGAAGTACATGTCGGCCAGCGTGCGGAACGGCTGGTCCGCCCGCGCGATGAAGTCGCCCTTCTTGACCTCCACGCCGCCCGCCGTGAAGTCCTTGTCGGCGCGCTGCACTTCCAGACCCTGCCGCATGACCTCGTTGACCATGTCCGCCGCGTCGGCCTTCCGGCGCTGATCGGCGGGGATCACCCACGCGTTGATGGGACCGTCGATGCCCTTCTGCACCGAGCGCTTGTTCTTGAGCCAGTAGTTCTCCAGGAACCACGATTTGTGGTCCGCCGTGTACTTCAGGCTGAACAGGAGCGCGGACTCCTGGATGTTGGTGTTGTTGCGCGGGCCCCATTGGATGGTGGGAAGCGGCGGGTTGGGCCGGAACCACTCACGGCTGGTCGTCGTCGCGCCCAGGCGCAGCGTGCGATTGTCCGGGCCGTAGCTCGCGACTTCGTAGAAGCGGCCGATGCCGTTGTGCGTATGGGCGATCGTGAACATGTAGTTCGGCGTCCACCCGTCGTAGAAGTTGTAGGTCCATACGCCGGGCACGCCCCGCTTGGTCATCTCGATGATGTCGTTCTCGGCCATCACCCACCACTCACCGATCGTGATCGCGTCGAAGGCCTCGTTGTATGGGCCGGTGCCCGTCGACGTGTAGAGGTAGTTCTGCGCCTCATGCAGGTCGTGCATGATCGTGGGCGTCCAGTCGAGCCACGTCTTGTTGACGTTCTTGGTGAGGTCGAGGAACTGGCCCATGCCGTCGCGATTGTTGTCGTGGGCGACGTACTTGCCCCAATACATGAGCGGCAGGCGGCTCTCGCCCTCCGGCCGGTCCTTGTTGAAGTAGTAGGTATCGACCTCCTTTTCGCGGCCGTCGACCTCGATGACCGGGGTGATGAAGACGATCAGGTTCTTCCGGATGTCCTGGATGAACGGCGTCTCATCGACCACGAGGCGGTAGGCCAGCTCCTGGAGCATCTCCGGGCCGCCCGTCTCCGGGGAGTGCATGCCGGAGGTGACCCAGTAGATCGGCTTGCCGAGCTGGTCGATGATCTCCTTGGCGCGTGCGTCCGATGTCTTGCGCGGGTCGGTCAACTCGTGGAGCAGCCCCTTGTAGTTGTCGAGGTCGCGGATGGTCTCCTCGTCACCGATGGCCATAACGATCTGCTCGCGTCCCTCTTCGGTCTTGCCGATCGACCACACCTTCGCGCGCGGTGAAACGTCCGCGATCGCGCGCATATAGCGGTGAATGTCCTTCGCGTAGGTGAGTTCGCCCGGCGTCCCCACGATGCGGCCGTTGAACTTGAGCGGCGTGGGCACCACGTCGGAGGCCGGCAGATGGTCCACCAGTTCCGTCGTCACCCGCGAGTCCTGGAGATACTCCTTGATGAGGCGCGTGTATTCCTCGTCGTTCTTCTGTTGCGCGCCGGCCAGGGAGGGCATCGCCAGGGAAGCGACGGCCAGGCTCCAGGCCAGTATGCGGAGCGCGGGCATCCTACGAGACATGTGGGGCTCCTGCGTGGGTGGATCGCGGACCGGAGGTCACGTCGGTCGGGTTGGGTGTACCGCTCTGTAGAAAGACGCGCAAGGGACGAGGAGTGCTGGCTGCGGAGACGGGGCGCCGCCGGCGCCGCCTACTCCTTCGTCCGCCCCTTCGTCCTCCCCTGCTTCCACCCCGGCTTCCTCTTTGGCTGCGCCGAGGCCTGGGGGAGCCGGAGTCCCTCGCCCGAGACGGTGATCAGTTCGGCCAGCCGGCGTTTCTGGGTCTCCTGGCGCTTGGCGCTCATCACCCAGTGCGTCACGGTCCGCCGGTAGCCCGGCGGTTGCCGCCCGAAGAACGCCCAGGCGTCCGGCGCCGCCTCGAAGATGCCCGCCAGGTCGGGGGAGAACTCCGCCGCCTTCTTCCGCTCGAACGAATACGGATCGTGTTGGGCCGGGTTGAAGCGCGAAAAGGCTTCGGCGCCGGGTGGTTGGACGCGGCCCGCGGCGAGGAGTCGGGCGTAGTGCTTGCAGGTTCACATGGCTCCACTTGCTCGTCGGCTTACGCGGCGTGAAGCGCACCGAGTAGCTGTCGGCATCGACGCTGCGGCGCACGCCGTCGATCCATCCCCAGCAGAGCGCCTCGTCGAGCGCCTCCGGGTACGTCATGCCGCTCTTGCCGCTGTCCTTCCGGTAGAAGCCGACGAGCAACTCGTCCATGGCGCCGTGGTGCTTCTTCAGCCAGGTGGCGAAGGCCGCGGGCGGGGCGAAGTGGCGTGGAGGGACCGGCGAGGGCATCGTCGGCCTCAGTCCGCCGGCGACCCTTCGAGCAGCCCTTCCAAAGGCTCCTCGCGTGCGCCGTGGGCATCGCACACGGCGAAGGTGCGCTCGCCGGCCCCGAAGAGCGCGACTCCCGCGTACTCACCGCGCTTGTTCAGGATGAAGAAGCGCAGGTCGAAATTCGACAGACCACGCGCGTTGAGCAGTCGCTTCTCGACGGTGTTCGCCTGCACCCGCTTCAGCGCGGCCATGCCGGCGTCCTTCGGGCTCATTCCGTTCCTCATGTTCTCGACGATGAAGAAAGAGCACAGATTGAACAGGTTCGCCTCGCCGCGCCCCGTGGAACCGCAGGCGCCCACATCGTTGTCGACGTACTGGCCGGCGCCGAGGATCGGGGAGTCGCCGGCGCGTCCGGGAATCTT
>JBBSOM010000615.1:0-2907 GCA_038259715.1 Longimicrobiales bacterium | reverse complement strand
TCCGTATACGCCCAGGGTCACGAGCAGCAGCGCCGTCGCCGCGAAGGTGCCCAGGAGGCCGATCACCAGGCGTCTCTCCGAGAGCGTGGCCTGGACGCGCCCTTCGAGGCTCTGGGCGGTCACGGCGAGTTCCGGATCGAGGTCGCGCGCCCTCTGGCGGATGGATTCCAGGGTGCCGTCGGGCGCTCCCGGCCGGAGCTTCACGACCGCCGAGGTCGCTCGCGTATAGTACGGTGACTGGCGCGTGGAGACGTATACTTCGACGCGCGGCTCGAATTCTTGCGAGAAGCCACGAAAGTCTCCCACGACACCCACCACCCGGATCCAGTCCGCGGGTCCCCCGTTGAAGGGCGCTTCCAAGCTGGGTGCCCGGAAGCGCTTGCCCAGGGCGTTTCGACCGTCGTCGGCCGCCCCGGACGCCTCGGGCCAGAACCGGCGAGCGAAGGACTGATTGACCAGCCCGACGCGCTCCGAGCCTGCGACGTCGCCGGCGTCGAAGGAGCGGCCTTCGAGGACCCGGATCCCGAGGACGCGGAAGTAGTCGTCGCTGACCATCCGGTAGGCGGCTCCGGCATTGGGTTGGTCCTCTCCCTCGATGTCGATGAAGCTGACACTCACCGAGCCGGTGGGTACGGAGTGGGCCACCGCGGCGTCTTCCACTCCACGCACCTGCCGCACGCGGTCCAACAGTTCGTCTCGATAGGCGCGCACCTCTCCCGGATCGTCATAGCGCCCCGAGTTGAGCCGCACGTCCAGCGTCACTACGCGGGTGGGATCGTACCCGAGGTCGTGGGCCAGGATGTTCCGGAGGGAGCGCGCGAGCAGGCTCCCATTCACCAACAGCGCGACGGCGAGCGCCACCTCCACGGCGACCATGACCGAGCCCGGGAGTCCTCGGCCGCCGTGCACGGCTCCGCGGGTACCGGCGGTCATGGCGCGCGCACCCGCGACCGATGCCCGCAGGGCGGGGCCCACGCCCGTCAGGAGGCCCGACACGAGGATGATCAGGAGCGCGAACGCGGCGACGCTGCCGTCGAAGGTGATTTCGCCGGCGCGTGGGAGCAGGCGCGCGCCGGTGCGCACGACCACGTCCAGACCCCACCATGCCAAAAGCATTCCGAGGGCGCCGCCGGCCACCGCCAGCACGACATACTCCGCCAGGAGTTGACGGACGACCCGGCCCCGGCGGGCGCCGAGGGAAAGGCGCACGGCCACGTCGTGGGTCCGGCGCCGGCTCCGGGCGAGGCCGAGGCCCGCGAGGTTCGCCCACGCCGCCACGAGCACGAGTGCCACGGCCGCCATGAGCGTGCGCAGCACCGTGGTGGAGTCCTCCACGACCTGCTCGCGCAGCGGCTCGACCCCGACACCCCAGGAATAGATCCCCTCGGGGTCGCGGGCCCGGATGCCTGCCGCTACGGCGGCCAGCGCTTCCGTGGCCCGCCCCAGGGTCACTCCCGGAGCCAGGCGGGCCAGGGCGTACCAGTTGATGTTGTTCCTCTGTCCGCCACTCGCCGGGTGCCACGCCTGCGGCAACCACACCTCCTTGCCCGCAGTCAGTTCCTGTCCGCGCGCGAGCACGCCGACCACGTCCAGGCGGTGACCGTTCAGCACCAGGGTCTGTTGGCCGAGGCGAGGGTCGGCGCCGAGGTCGCGCCGCCAGAAGTCCTCACTGACCACCACGACGGGTGCCCCAGCCTGGCCCTCGGCCTCGGTGAGGGGGCGCCCGACGAGCATGCGAGGCCCGAGCGTCTCGAAGTACGCGCCGGCCACCTCGACCGCCGCCGCCTGGAACGCGTCCCCCTCTCCGGTGACGGTCACTGACGTGGAGTGGTACAGACCGGTGGAGGCCAGGACGGCGCTCGTGCGCCAGTCGGCCCAGTTTCCCATGGAGACCGAGTAGAACGTCTCCTTCTGCTCGGTAACGGAGCCGAGGGCGACCAACTCGGAAGGGCGCGGGTAGGGGAGCGGACGGATGAGCACGTGGTCGGTCACGGCGAACATCGTCGTGCTGAGCCCGACCCCCAACGCGAAGATGGAAATCACCAGGGTGGCGAAGCCCGGAGACCTTCGGGCCAGACGGAGAGCGTGGCGCACGTCGGCGCGGATCTCGTCGGCCGCCTCCACCCACCACCGGCGGCGCGCTCGGCGCCGCGCCGCCGTGGCCGCCTCCTTCCGTGCCGCGTCCATGTCGCCGAAGCGCCGCTCCGCCTCGGCTCGCGCGTCCTCGGCAGACATCCCGGACGCGACCAACTCCTGTGCGCGCATCGCGATGTGCGCCTCGATCTCTTCGACGAACTCGCGACCGAGCCGCTCTCGCTCCGTGCCGCCTGTGCGGGTTACGTCATCGCCGCCCCACCGTCCGCGTTTCCCGTATCCACCCGTCATGCCTCCTTCCTCCCGTCCCCGTCCCGTCCCCGGTCCCGTCACTTCCCGCCCGTGGCGAGCAGCGCTTCCACCGAGCGTGCGTAACGCCGCCAGCTGTCGGCTTCCGCCTCCAGGGCGGTGCGACCCTTGGCCGACAGCCGGTAATACCGCGCGCGTCGATTGTTCTCCGTCCGTCCCCACTCGGCCACGAGCAGTCCCCGCTCCTCCAGGCGGTGCAGCGACTGGTAGAGGGCGCTGTCGTCCGCGCCGATCGCCCCACCCGACCGGGATTCCAGCCAGCGGGCCACGCCGTAGCCGTGTGTCGCCTCGACGCTGAGGGCCTTGAGGATCAGGAGATCCAACGTCCCTTTCAGCAGTGGTAGCGGGTCGCCCATCCGATCCCCCAGTAGAGTACCCGTGCGTGCTTAGGGTAAGGAATACCATGCGCCGGGGGTGGGCCGCAAGGACTTTCGTGGGGGCGGGCTGACAGCGCCGCTGCGAAGGGAGGTTCGACCTGGCTGCCTCCCTTCTACGGCCGACCTC
>JBBSOM010000614.1:0-2907 GCA_038259715.1 Longimicrobiales bacterium | reverse complement strand
TTGGCGGTGGGCGTGTACCTGGCGTTGGTCGGGGGCTGGCCGATCGTCCTGATCGGGCTGGCCTCGCTCGCGTGCGCGGTCGGGTACACGGGTGGGCCGTATCCGTTGGCGTACCATGGTCTTGGCGACCTGTTCGTATTCGTCTTCTTCGGCCTGGTGGCGGTGGCGGGCACGTACTACGTGCAGGGCCTGGCCTGGCCGCCCGACGCATGGCTGGCGGGCTCGGGCATCGGCGCGCTGATCACGGCAATTCTGGTGGTGAACAATCTGCGGGACCTCGAGACCGACGCGAAGGCCGGCAAGCGCACGCTGGCGGTTCGCCTCGGCCCGACGGGAACGAAGGTGCAATACGTGCTTCTCCTCCTGGTCGCGCTGATGGTTCCCGTCATCGGCATCGTGCGCTTCGAGTGGCCGCTCACGGCCGCGGCGGCCCTGCTGTTCGCGCCGGCGTGCGTCGCGCCGGTGCGCCGGGTGTTCGGACACCGTCATGCGCGGGAGTTGCTTCCGGCGCTCGGCGAGACATCGCGAGCGGTCGCTTTGTTCGGCGCCTTCCTGGCGCTCTGCCTCGCGCTGGGATGACAAACCCCTCCACGCCCGCGGACTTCCTGGCCGAGGCGGCGTCCCGCTGGCCGGAACGGCCTGCGCTCTCCGGGTCAGGTAGGCGGTGGAGTTTCGGTGAGTTGGACGCGTGGGTGGACGAACTGGCTGACCGTATCCGCCGCGAGGATGCGCCCGCGCCCGGCGACGTGATCGCGCTGGTCGTCGACCCGACCCCGGAGGGGGTCGCGGCCCTCCTCGCCGCCGTCCGCACGGGCGTGACGGTCGCGCCGCTCAACCCGAAGCTGTCGTCGCCCGAGCAGGACGCGGCGCGCCGGACGCTCGCGGGGACCCGCCCGGAGGGGATGGCGGTGCTGTGGACGTCGGGAACGTCGGGCACGCCGCGCGGCGTCGTCCTCACGGCGGACAACCTGCGGGCGAGCGCGCTCGCAGCTCGGGAGCGGCTCGATCTGGGGCCGGACGACCGATGGCTCGCCTCCCTTGCGATTGCGCACGTGGGCGGATTGGCGTTGGTGATGCGGGCGCTGATCCTGGGCTCGGAACTGGTGGCAGAGGGCGCATTCGACGTGGCCCGCGCGACGGAGATGATCGACGACGGCCGCATCACGCACGCATCGCTGGTGCCCACCCAACTGCTCCGTCTGATCGAGGCGAGGGGCGGTGCGCCTCCTCCCGCCTCGTTCCGGTGTGCGCTGATCGGTGGTGCGCACGCGCCGGACGCCCTCGTTGCCCGCGCGATCGCCATAGGGTGGCCCGTGGCGCTCTCCTGGGGCAGGACCGAAATGACGTCCCAGGTCGCCACGGCCTCGCCGGCGCTCGTGCGCGCGAAGCCCGGAACGGTCGGGCCGCCCCTGTCCGGCCTCGAGATCCGGGTGCGGGACGACGGGGAACTGGTGGTGCGCGGGGCGACGCGCGCACGCGGCTATGTCGGCACCGACGAGTCGCTCGCCGACGAGGACGGCTGGTACGCGACCGGTGACATCGGGCATCTGGACGAGGCCGGCCATCTCTGGGTCACAGGCCGGCGGTCGGACCGCATCATGTCCGGAGGTGTCACGGTCGATCCCCATGAGGTGGAGGCCGTCCTGTGCGCGCATCCGGCGGTGATCGAGGCATGCGTGATCGGGCTCGTGGACGCGGAGTGGGGAGAGAAGGTCGTGGCGGCGCTGGTGGCGGTCGAGGGCGCGTTCGATCTCGAGGACATCGATCGGTGGTGCCGGGAGCGGCTCGGCCCCGCACGCCGGCCGCGGCGTTGGCTGCTCCTGGACGTGCTTCCCCTGAACGCGAATGGGAAGATCGATCGCGCCCAGGTGTCCATCCGGTTCGCAGGCCGATAGGGGGCGCTGCGGGCGGCGGTCAACGCGTTCCGGCGATGATGAACATGCGCCCGGAGTGAGCCCCCGAGACCGCGCTCCATGCGCTCGTCAACAGGAGATCGACGATGCCATCCCCGTCGACGTCGCCGACGCCCGTCGCGTCGAATCCCAACGTCTCCCCCGGGACTCTTCCCGTAAGGGTGCGCATGACGTGACCGTCTGCCCCCGAGTACACGTAGACCTTCCCTCCGGAGGGGGCCTCGCCGTGGTACTGCCAGGCGCCGATGACCAGGTCGGCATGACCATCTCCATCCACGTCGCCCGCGTCTGCGACGCCGATGCCGAACCCGTCGCCCGCGTTCTCTCCGGTCATCGTATAGATCCGGTGGCCGTCGGCGCCCGAGTGGAGGTAGACGCGGCCCGCGCCCTGGAGCCCGTCCGGTCCGTTGCCGGCCCAGTCGGAGGCGTAGACGTCCATTCGCCCGTCCCCGTCCACGTCGCCCACGGCAGAGACGAACATCCCGCCGAGCTGTGCGCCTTCCGGGTCGGAATCGATCTCGAAGGCGGGTGTCGTCGACAGGCTCTGGTAGACGTAGACCCGACCGAGGTGGTTGGCGCCGGCGTTGGGGGCGCCGACGATGAGCGTAGCCCTGCCGTCGCTTACCACGCCGCCGCTCGTGGACCCGAAGTTGTCGCCTGCGTCCTCTCCGGTGAGGGTGAGCATCACCGAGCCGTCGCGCCCCGAAAAGACGTAGGCACGCCCGGCGTCCGTGCCCGCTGCATCGTTGAGGGGCGCCCCGATGAGGAGGTCCGCGTGCCCGTCCCCATCGACATCCCCCAGTCCGGTCACGTGCGTGCCGAAGCCTTCGCCGGCCTGCTGAGCCTTCAACTCCAGGATCACCGCTCCATCGCGTCCGCCGTACACCAGGACTCGATCCCCGTACGGCGCTCCGGCGAGCGCGTCGGGGGTTCCGTCGCCGTCGACGTCTCCAGCGGCCTCGACGCCGAGTCCGAGCTGTTCACCGGGTTTACC
>JBBSOM010000613.1:0-2910 GCA_038259715.1 Longimicrobiales bacterium | reverse complement strand
TGCGGGATCGGGTCGACGAGGGATGGTCGAGCTGGCGCGGCTCGATCGCGGACAGCTTGGCCGGCGGGCCGGCGGGCCGGGGCTCCTGGGACGAGGCGCCGGAGCCGTGGGGACCGGGCGCGCCGGGAGCGGGAATCATCCTCGGTATGCTCGCCCACGGACTCCTGGGAATCGATCCGGATGAACCTTCCGGTCGGCTGGGGCTGGCCCCGACGCTCCCCGGCCACGTGACGTCGTTCGTGGCCGACGGTATACGGATGGGCGATGCGTCGGTCTCCCTCCACTATCGACGCGACGGGTCCACCCACCACTTCAGCCTGGAACCGCTCGGTGGCCGGGTCCCCGTCATGGCCATCTTCCGACCTTCCGTGCCCGGGTCTTCGATCGGGGAGGTCCTCGTGGATGGAGAGCCTGCGGACCTGAAGCAAACCCAAGAAGGGAGTCGGGTGCGGCTCGAGGTTCAGCTACCCCTCGACGCCGTGCGTACCCTGGACGTCACGCCCGTCTGACCTGCGAGGGCATCACGCTCGCATCCTTGGTTGCCACCCCGCGTCGCGTGCGCAGCCTGGGCGCCCTTGTCATATGGCCCGCGGTTCCACGTCACACATCCACGAACCCATAGACCTGAGCACCCGAACGGAGAGAAGCCCACCATGTTCACACGTCGAAACCGTCGGCTGGCAACGATCCTGGCGGCAGCAGGCTTCGCCGCGGCCTGTGATGCGGGCACGGGACCCGAGCTCACGAACGATCTCGACACCGACGCCGCCCTCGAGGACTATCAGGCGCTGAACACCGCGCTCGGATCCAAGGAGTTCCTGGACTTCCGGGCGCTCGCAGGCCGCACGCCCTTTGGGGGAGCGCCCTCCGCGATCGACGCCGTGGCCGGCCTCTCAGCCGCCGGGGACCATCAGGGGGGCCGCGCCTTCGCGCTCGACCTCTTCCGGCGAATCCAGGGGGAGCGGTCGCTGAGCGAGGTCGCGGCGGCCCCGATGATCTCGGGCGTGCATCGCGGCGCAACCTTCGTGTACGACCCCAAGCTGGACGACTACGTGGTGGACCCCGACCGCCCGGGTGCGCCGGCGACCGGCGTGCGCTTCATCCTCTACGAGGTCGACCAGGCGGGTGACCCGATCCCTGGCAAGGAGCGCGGCTACGCCGACCTGATCGACGAGGGCGACGGCAGCGCCGCGGACGTCGCGCTCCGGCTCACCGCCGTCGAGGGCAACACGACCGTGCTCGACTATGCCACCACGCTCGACGTCAACGGCGATCGGGGCGACCTGACCGTCCGCGGCTACCTCGTGGGCGACAACGTTCGTCTGGACTTCGACATCGGGGCGACCGGCACCAACGACAAGGGAGGCACCGGGACGCTCGACCTCACCTTCGACCTGCGGGTGGACGCGCGCGATTTCAGCGTGTCGGGCACCGTGAGCGGCGTCGACAAGGGGGACAAAGGATCGGGCGATATCGACGTGAGGGTGCGCCACCGTGAGGCGTCACTCCGCGCGGCCGTGAGCGGCAAGGACGGCGTGCTCGACGGCACCATCTACCTGAACGGGGACGTCTTCGCGACGGTGACCGGCCCGGAAACCGACCTGGTATTCCTGGGGCGTAACGGGGACCCGCTCACGTGGCCGGAGTGGCTGGTGCTGCGGAACATCTTCGATTCCATCGAGGACGTGTTCGACTTCCTCGAGGATCTGGTCGATCCGGTCGACAATCTGGTGGTGCTGGGGTTGATCCTCTGACCGCCGGAGCACCTCTGGAGGGAATCGCCCCAAAAACGGCGGGCGTGTAAGATTGGGGGGCTCGGCACAGGATGCCGAGCCCCCCGACGGGTTGTCGGCCTGGGGGCCGGCCCTTCGTGCACCTGGACAACGAGGATTCCATGAGACGTTTCTTCCTGAATGCGCTCGTGCCCGCTACCCTGCTGGCCGTCGGCGCGACGCCGTCCCGGGCGCAGGAGTCCACGACGCGCGGCTTCGTGGTGGGGTTGCACGCGTCGGGCGCCTCACTCGAGGTCGAATCGCAGGACCGCAACAACGCCGGCGGTGGGGGTCTCCTGGTCGGGTACGGCGTGAACCGCCGCTTCACGATCTTCGCGCAGGCGGACGGAGCCGAGTTCGACAATCAGCGCACGTCCGACGTCCAGGGAAACTGGACCATGGGGCACTTCGACCTCGGCGTGCGCTTCAACTTCGCGAACTCCCTGCGGCGCTTCGTTCCCTTCCTGCAGGGTTCGGTCGGGGCACGGACTGTCAGCGTGAGCGACGCGAAGGTCAACGGCTCGTCCGCGAAGGACGTGAGCATCACAGGCTCGAGCCTCTCGCTGGGCGGCGGAATGGACTTCTACTTCAGCGAGCACTGGGCGCTGGACGTGGCCCTGCTCTGGTCCGGCGGGAAGTTCACCACCTTGAAGGCCGACAACGTCTCGGTCACCGGCTTCGATGTCGACGCGAACTCCAGCAGGTTCAACATCGGCGTCGTGTGGTGGCCGTAGCAGCCCTCAGCCTCCCGTCGGCCCGTCCGCTTCCCCGCGCAGGCGGTCGAGCGTCGCCTGCTGTTCGGGTGTCAGGAGGTTCTTGAGGCGTACGAGCATCTCCAGGTGCGCCCTCTTGATCTTCCCCTCGGTGTCCAGCACGGCCTCGAGCTGGTCCAGAGACCGGTCGAGGTCGACGCGCGTTCCCGAAGTGACCTCCTTGAGCTTCTGGACCTGGTCCAGCAGCTCCCACTGGAGCGAGACGACCCGCCCCTGAAGGTCGGCGATCAACTTGCTGATGGCGTCGCGCTGCGGGTCCGTCAGGCCGATCGCGCGCCGATGCTGCATGATGAGTTCCGGCGCGTAGAGCGTCGCGAAGAGCGGGTCGTCGCCCACGGCCTGTGGCGGCTTCTCCTGGGCAGCGG
>JBBSOM010000612.1:0-2919 GCA_038259715.1 Longimicrobiales bacterium | reverse complement strand
GGTGACGGCGCGTTCCGACGTGCGGCGGAGGGTCATCGAGGAGTGCGCCGCTGCGGGACCTCTCGATCAGGCCGAGACCGTCCAACGCCGCCTCGCTTTCACCCGGGCATGTGTCCTGGAAACGGGGCGGCTCTTTCCTCCCGTCACCCGCACGTTCCATCACCCGAAGGAGAAGGTCGGGGGTCCCGAGGTCGCTCACTATTTTCCACTGCTCCAGAGGGACGATGCGCTCGGGGACACCGTCCATTCCTTCCGGCCCGAGCGCTGGCTGGCACCCGAGCTGGACGAAGCCGCGGGGGCTTCGAACCTGTTTCTCCGAGGACCGAGAGCATGTCCGGGCAAGGACCTGATCCTCTTCGTCTGCACGGCCGCCGTCGCACGCCAGGTCGGCGAACTGGCCCTCATGGAGCGCGCATCCCGTCTGTCGCGAGATCCGCTTCCCGTATCGTTTCCCGAGCGTGAGGCGCGCTTCGCCGCGCCGGAGGCTTCCCGATGAGCGTGCAGACCCTGGATCTTGCCACGATGGATCGCGCCGCGCTGGACGAACTGTTCCGCGCGAGCCCACCCGGTCCCATTCCGGTGGGCCGTTCGCGCGGCACGGCCATGCTCTTTCCTGGCTCGGTCTCGGACGGCGCCATGCGCCTTCTCATCCGTTCGCTCATCTGGAAGGGGAAGGTGTTCCGGTCGGGGACCCACGACCTGAAGAACCGTCTCGGACCCTTGGGAACCCTGGGGATCCGGGCGAGCGTGTACCAGGATGAGAGCTGGTTCTCTCCCGGTCCCGCCATCATCCTCGATTATTCCAAGACGTCGTTCGTGGCCCGGATGATCCGCGACGAGATTCGGCAGGTGGCCCCCGGGCTCTACCTGGGCCAGATCTATCTCTGGAAGCAGCGCGTGGGCCTCTTCATGCTCGAGTTCCCGGAGAGTGCCGGCGCATGAAGACGGCTCGAGCGCGGGTTCCCGTCGGGCGGGGTGGGTGATGGCGTTGCTCGGCCGGCTGTGGAAGAAGTTCGAGAAGGTGGCCACCTGGGTGGGCGTGGTCATGATCGTGAGCGCCCTTGCGGGCGGGGCCTACCTGTTCGCGCGGCTCACGGACGACGAGCCGGTCGCGTACGCCGACGCGGCCGAGCACTTCAAGTACGGCTCCACGGGCGGCGAGCGCGGCTTCGACAACCAGTTCGGGTTCGGGGTCCCGTACTGGATCTGGGTGTCCCTGCCCGAGCTCTTCCCCGAATATCTGCCCGACCGGCAGCGGGGCCGCGGCTACAGCTCGTTCGGCATGATCTACGAGGACGGCAGAGACCCGCGCTTCGATCTGCCCATCGGCATGTCGATGCGCCGGGTCCAGGGCGTGGACCGGGTCTATTTCAACTGCGCCGTGTGCCATACCGGCTCCGTGCGCGACGCACCGGGCGCCGTGCGACGCATCGTCCTGGGCATGCCGGCCAACACCTTCGACCTGGGGGCGGTGGCCAACTTCCTGGGGGCGGCCGCCGGAAACTGGAAGTTCCGGGCCAGCAGGATGTTTCCCACGATCGAGAGTATGGAGGCGCGCCGCGACTCCCTCCCCGAACTGCGCCAGGGCTATCGGCCCGATCCCTTGAACCCCGTGGACCGGTTCGTCTTCCGGTACCTCGGGATCACCCTGATGCGCGAGCAGCTTCTGACCCTCACGTCCAGGCTCTCGTTCGTCGACGAGAGCGGTTGGGGGCCGGGCCGCGTCGACACGTTCAATCCGCCGAAGGCGCTCCTCGGCTTTCCCATGGAAAAGGCGCCGGACCGGGAGAAGGTCGGCAATGCGGACTTTCCAGCGGTCTGGAACCAGCGCTGGAAGGAGGGGCTGCACCTGCACTGGGACGGCAACAACACCTCGGTGAACGAGCGTAACCTGAGCGCGGGGTTCGGCACCGGCGCCACCCCGACCACGCTGGACAAGGAAGGCATTCTGCGCATGGCGGCGTTCCTCTGGGATCAGGCCACCCCACCCCGCTTCCTCGCCGAGCACGTCGACACCGCGCTGGCGGCCCGGGGGGAGCCGATCTATCAACGGGAGTGCTGGTCCTGCCACGGCAACGGAAAGCCGCCCTTCCATAGCGAAGGCGACGGAAGCACCGTGGGCAGCGTCACCCCCATCGAGTACGTCGGTACGGACCGAGCGCGCCTTGACTCCTACACGCCGGCGCTAGCGGCGGCACAGAACTCCCTCTATGCCGGTTTCCCGAAGCAGAAGGACGAGGACTACTGCCGGGCCCATCCGGACGACACCGACAAGTGCTATCCGGCCCGGTTCAGCCACTTCCGCAAGACGCACGGCTACGCGAACGTGCCGCTCGATGGGATCTGGCTGCGTGCCCCCTACCTGCACAACGGCTCCGTGCCCGACCTGGCGTCCCTGCTCGCGGCGCCCGCCGAGCGCCCCGAGGTCTTCCACATCGGATACGACGTGTACGACTACGGCAGGGTCGGCTTCGTGACGAGTGGGGCCGAGGCCGAACGCCTCGGGTGGCGTTACGACACCCGCGTGCGCGGCAACGGAAACGGCGGGCACGTCTGGGGCACGGCGCTCACGCCCTCCCAGAAAGCCGCGCTCCTCGAGTACCTCAAGACGTTCTAGAACGCCAGGCCAGGCTCCCAGACACTACCCGCCCGCAACGGGCGGCCAGGACCCCTCCCGCTTCGAGGCACGACCCATGACCGAGACCGCGCCAAGCAAGAAGACCACCTGGAAGCGTCGCTTGGCGAAGATCGTGCTCGTTCTGGTGATCCTCGCCATCCCGGTGGGCGCCTTCGCCTGGTACAAGTTCTTTCGTGAGGTCCCACAGCCCGAATGGATCACAGGCAACCCGGAGAACAATTTCCTCTACGGATCCATCGGCGCGGAATCCCAGGCCGGAATCCCCTACTGGATCGTCGTGG
>JBBSOM010000611.1:0-2921 GCA_038259715.1 Longimicrobiales bacterium | reverse complement strand
GACGCGCTCGGGCAGTTCGGCGGCCGACCCTCCGTACAGGATGTGGACGGTGGACAGAATGAACTTGAACCAGCCGGCCTCGAACGCCGCGAGGTAGGGCGTGCGGTAGAGTTGATCGACGGGCTTCACGACGCGCGAGCCGTCCGGCGCCGTAACCGTGACCGGCGGCAGGACCACCTCGCCGGCGAGGCCCCCGAAGCGAACCTTGCGGCCGTCGAAGAGGAAGGCCATGCGTTCGCGGTTGCCTCGCGTCCCCACGGTCACGTCGGTGACGAGATACTTCCACCAGTACCCGAGTTGTCGCCGAAGGCGCTCGAGGGCGGAAAGGTCGCTCCGCACCTCCTGGATGGCGATGAGGTCGAAGTGCGACACGACTTCGGCCAGGAAGAAGAAGGCGTCGTCGGTGCGCCGCCCGTATTTGGCGGAATCGAACTCACGGATGTTCCAGGTCGCGAGAAGAAGCGTCTCCTCGCGGGTGCGCACCGGAACTTCCGCGAGCTTTTCGCGCAGCCGCAACAGGCCGGACGCGATCCGTGCCCCCGCGGGGCCCTCGGGCATCTGATAGTAGAAGGGCATGTCGCCTGCTAGCGTCCCTTCGGCCAGAGCACGCCCTGGTTCATCGTCGTGACCGGGCCCATGCCCTTGAACACGAACTTCTGGACCCGTTTTCCCTCGTAGGTCTCGGTCGTATAGATGTTGCCCTCGGAGTCGGTGGCGATCGAGTGCACGGCAAAGAACGACCCCGGCTGCCGACCGCCGTCACCGAACTGGGTCAGGATCTCGAGTGACTGCCGGTCGATGATGTAGATGCGCTCGTTCTTGCCGTCGGCCAGGAAGATGAACTTCTGCTCCGGATCCTTGGAGAAGGCGATATCCCAGACCGACCCGTCGCCCAATGTCTTCGGCGCGATCCGCACTTCCTTCACGAACGACCCGTCCTTGTGGAATACCTGGATGCGGTCGTTCGGCCGATCACAGACGTAGATCAGCCCGTCGTTCGACGGCATCGCGCAATGCACCGGGTTGCGGAACTGCTTCGCGAGCGGCGCGTCCGGGTTGTAGGGCCCGAGGTTCGCGTCGTCGGGCACGTTCCCGTACGCGCCCCAGAAGCGCTTGATGTCGCCCGTGGTCATGTCGAGCACCGCGACGCGCTTGTTGCCGTACCCGTCGGCCACGTACGCCTCATGGGCGCCGAAGTCGAAGTTGATCTTGGCGACCCGTCCGAAGTGGTCGGTGCTCCGGCTGTCGACGGGTTGGTTGGCTTTCCCGAACTGTGCCAGGAACTTGCCGTCGTGCGTGAACTTGAGGATGTGCGAGTCGGTCTCGCCGTTGCCGCCGATCCAGACGTTGTCGTCGTCGTCGAGCGTGATCCCATGGTTCGACGTGGGCCAGTCGTAGCCTTCGCCGGGGCCGCCCCACGAATTCACGAGGTTGCCGGCCGGGTCGAACTCGAGGATCGGCGGTGCGGGGTTGCAGCACTCGCCGGTCGGCGGGTCCGTGGCCGCGCCCATCTCCGTGCGGGCATTCAGGGTGCCGGCGCCCCGGTGGATGATGAAGACGTGGTCCTTCGAGTCGATGCCCACGCCGATGGTGGAGCCGAGGATCCAGTGGTTGGGCAGGGGCTTCGGCCACATCGGGTCCACCTCGAAGGTGGGCGCCATCACGGCGCTCCCGGAGGTGGCGGACCGGTCGAGTGCGGTCGATCCGAGACCGAGACCGACGATGGCCGCCAGCAGGACGGTCCCGAGTACCAGCTTTGTCTTCATCGTCATGCTCTCCTCGTTCGAAGGCAGGCTCCGTTTGCGCGCCACACGGAGGGCGTGGCATCATCTCGCGACAACCACACACCAAGGCGGACATCCTACGGTTGCTCGCCGATTCCGTCCAGTGAAGCACATGAAGTCTTCGCCTCCCCTCCTCCCGCTCCGGCGCGTGCTCTCGATGGTCGCGTGCCTCGCGTGCATCGCCTCCCCCGTCGTCGCACACGAGATTCCGGTGGACGTGCTCGTGCAGGTCTTCGTGAAGCCTGATGGGCACACGCTGCTTCTGCTCATACGGGTGCCGATGGACGCCATGCGTGACGTGGACTTCCCGATGCGCGGGCCCGGCTACCTCATTCTCGACCGCGTGGATCCGTACCTGCGTGAAGCCGCGCAGCTCTGGGTGGGCGACTACGTCCGGCTCTACGAGGAGGGGCACCCCCTGGGCAAGATGGAGATACGCGCGCTACGGGTGTCGCGTCCGTCGGACCGATCCTTCGCCGACTGGGAAGGCGCCCTGGCGCACGTGACCGGCCCGCGGCTGCCGGCCGACACGGACATCCTGTGGAACCAGGCGTCCCTGGACGTGCTCTTCGAGGTGCCGATCGCCTCGGCCGATGCGCACTTCTCGATCGACCCCCAGCTCGCGCAGCTCGGGATCCACACGATGAGCGTGATCCACTTCCTGCCTCCGGGTGGGGTGGAACGCATCTTCCAATACGGCGGAAACCCGGGGCTGGTCCGCCTCGACCCGCGCTGGTATCAGGCCGCACTCAGCTTCGTACGGCTGGGCGTCGTGCACATTCTGGGCGGCATCGACCATCTGCTCTTCATTCTGTGCCTGGTGATTCCGCTCCGGCGCTTCCGCGCGCTTCTTCCGGTGGTCACCGCGTTCACGGTTGCGCACTCGATCACGCTGATCGCCTCCGCTGTGGGCCTGGCCCCGTCGGCGCTCTGGTTTCCGCCGCTCATCGAGACGCTGATTGCCGCGTCGATCGTGTGGATGGCGCTCGAGAACATCGTCGGTGCGCGTCTCGATCGACGCTGGATGGTGGCGTTCGGCTTCGGGCTGGTGCACGGCTTCGGCTTCAGCTTCGCGCTGCGTGAGTCGCTCCAGTTTGGGGGGCGCCACCTGCTGACGTCGCTGCTCTCGTTCAACGT
>JBBSOM010000610.1:0-2922 GCA_038259715.1 Longimicrobiales bacterium | reverse complement strand
GACGGAAGCGCTCTTCCTGCGCGCGGGCTACGTGGCGAGCGACATCGATCAAGAGGATGGGGCCCGCGTGGGCCTCGGCCTCAGGTACCAGCGCTTCGAGTTGGGCATTGCCAAGTCTCTGGCGGTGTCGACTCTGACGGGCGAGACCGAACCGGTCCACGTCACATTTGCGATCGGCTTTTGATGCTCCCGACTTTGTGGTGTGGCGCGGCCAGGTGGACGGTTGTGCTCGCGGGCGTGATGGCGCTGCCCCCGGTTCCGGCCGCGGCGCAACGACGCGGCGGAGCTTACATGCGGGTGTATTCACACGCTGTGCGTCCACGTCGCGCGGGTCCACCAGGAGTCGCGGATCCGCTCTCGATGCCCACGCGACCCGCCGTGGCGCTGCGCTCCCTCCTCGTTCCCGGATGGGGTCAACATACTCTGGGGCAAAGACGGGCGTGGGCGTATGCGGCCTTGGAAGCCGGTCTGTGGGCGCTCTGGCTCGATCGGCGCGGCGACGCGGCGGATGCTCGCTCCAGGTACAGGGACCTCGCGTGGCGCGAAGCCCGCGGGGGCTCGGGCATCGGAGCCGACGGCGACTGGGCCTACTACGAGGTGGTGTCCAAGTGGACGCGGTCGGGAGCCTTCGACGCGAACGCGGGTGCGTCCGGAGTGCAGCCGGAGGAAGACGCGACCACCTACAACGGCTCGATCTGGAAACTGGCCCGCGACCTCTACCTGCCGGGAGGCCAACGCATCGTGGAAGGCCAGGCCTTCCACGATGCGTTGTCGTACTATGAGAAGAGAGCCTACCGCGATGGGTTCCTCTGGGATTGGTCTGCCAAAGGCGACGCGTTGCAGCGGTACAAGGACCTGATCCGCCGCAGCGACGGCCGCTTTCGCCAGGCTACGGCGACGCTCGGGGCGGTGCTTGCGAACCACGTGCTCGCGGGCGCGGACGCATTCGTCTCCGCCCGCGTGCCCGGCAGTGGCGGCCTGCGCCTTCTGCCGCCGCCGCCGGGGGCCCCCTACCCAGGGTGGCGTCTGGTGGTTCAGATGGGGGCACGTCGATGAGCGGACGTCTGCTGGAGCCGAGGATCCTGGCCGCGCTCGGCGCGTCCCCACGGGGTCCACTCAAGGCCAAGGACGTGGCCCGGGCGTTGGACTTGCCCACCCACGAGTACCGCACACTCAAACGTGCGCTCGCCGATCTCGAGCGCGCGGGGAGGGTGTATCGAGTGAAGGGCAACCGGTACGGGCTGCCGGACAGTATGGATCTGCGCGTCGGAGGGGCCGCGCTCACGCGCAGTGGAGACGCGTTCGTGCGCCCGGACGATGGGGATGGGAGCGTGTTCATCCCTTCCGTGAACCTGGGCTCCACCATGGACGGCGACCGGGTCGCCGTCCGCATCGAGAGCCGCCCGCCGGGTCGGAGCCCGGTCGGGCGCGTCATCAAAGTCATCGAGCGCGCACACAACACCGTGGTGGGCACGCTTCACCGGGGTCGCCGCTTCTACTACGTGACACCGCTCGACCGACGACTCGGCCGGGACATCGTGATCCCGGACGGGGACGAAGGCGGGGCCCACGAGGGCGACGTCGTCGTCATGCGGTTCGTGTCCTACGAAGAGGGCCGTACCGGGCCGGTGGGTGCGGTGGAGCGGGTGCTCGGCCGACTCTCCGATCCGGGCGTCGACATCCTCGCGGTTGCCCACAGCTACGGCCTCGCGCTCGACTTTCCGAAGGAGGTCGCGCGGGCGGCGGCGGCCGCGGGAGCACAGGGCCTCGCGGATGCTGGTGCCGACCGCGTGGACCATACCGACCTGCTCGTATTCACCATCGATCCGGCGGATGCCAAGGACCATGACGACGCGCTCTCGGTGCGCGCCATGGACGGCGGGAGGTGGGAGGTCGGCGTCCACATCGCCGACGTGGCGCACTACGTTCCCGAAGACGGTCCGGTCGATTTGGAGGCTCGCGCCCGCGGCACCAGCGTCTATCTGGTGGACCGCGTTATCCCGATGCTGCCCGAGTCGCTTTCCGGCGACGCGTGCTCCCTGCGGGCCGACGTCGATCGGCTCGCGGTGTCGGTCTTCCTCACGCTCGACGGGCGTAACGGGGCGGTTCTCGGGCAGACCTTCGAGCGTACCCGGGTCCGCAGCCGACGCCGCTCGTCCTACGAGGAGGTGCAGGAGGTCCTCGACGGGGGCCGCTCCCTGGGCGGCGGCCTGGACGCGGCGATCCGCACGCTGGACGACCTGGCTCGCAAGGTGCGCGCACAGCGTATGGAACGGGGATCTCTCGACCTGGACATCCCGGAAGCGAAGGTGATACTCGACGCCGACGGAGCGCCGCTCGACATCCAGAAGGTCGAGCGACTGGAGGCGCATCGTCTCATCGAGGACTTCATGATCTTGGCCAATGAGGCCGTCGCTCGCGCTTGTCAGGCTAAGGCCCTGCCCGTCCTGTATCGGGTGCACGAGCCCCCGGTCCGAGAGCGAGCCGAGGAACTGGCGGATTTCCTCCAACGTCTCGGTTTGAGGTTGCCCCGACGCAAAAAGCTGGCGCCGGCAGACCTTCAGAGGCTTCTCGCGGCCGCCCGCGGCCGTCCGGACGAGGCCCTGGTGTCCACGGTGATCCTGCGCTCGATGCAGCGCGCCCGTTACGATCCCGAGAACCTCGGTCACTTCGGTTTGGCGTCCAAGGCATACCTGCACTTCACCTCACCGATCCGACGCTATCCCGATCTCGTCGTACACAGGGAGGTCGTCCGAACCCTCGTTCAGGGACTGGCTCCCAGGGAACGGTCCGAGGACGAGATGGCCGCCATCGCGGAGCTCTCCAGCGCGCGGGAAAATTCAGCCGCGCAGGCCGAACGGGACTCGATCGCCCTGAAGAAGGTCGAGTTCATGGAGCGCCACCTGGGTGAGGAATTCGACG
>JBBSOM010000609.1:0-2926 GCA_038259715.1 Longimicrobiales bacterium | reverse complement strand
GTACAGCGTGCGATCCCGGACGTAGACCACGGCACCGAGCCCGCGCATGGGATCGAGAGGGCGCCGGGGCCACGGGTCCTCCTCCTCCAGGAAGACCAGGGGGATCCGACCCGACCGACCCACCCAGCAGCGCCGGCCGTCCTGTTCTTCCACCCGCGCGGTCAACAGGGGGTGACGCCGCTCCAACGCCGCCACCGCCATCTCGAGAGCGGGTCGGGACAGCGGCTGAACGAAGCCCGCCTCCAGCCAGATGTCCATGGGGGACGGACCATCGAGGAGCATGAACTCCTCGAAGACCGTCAAGGGGAGGGGGTAGGGTACTCCCGTCGATCCTCCCAGAGGCGTCAGGCGGCTTCCAGTCGAGCGAAGCGCACCTCGACCTCCATCCTGAACAGGTCCAGCTTTTCCTCGATCCGATGGATCGCCGCGTCGTTGCGTCGGATCGCAGCGGCGTTCGCACCGATCGCTTCCGCGCAGATCTGGATGAGTCGGCGGTTCTCCTCCAGGCTGACCTCGACCTTCCGAAGGCGATCCTCGAGACCGTCCATACGTCGATCGAGTCCGTCCAGGCGTCGATCGAGTCCGTCGAACTTCTGTCCGAGGAAATCGATCAGTTCGCTGTATTCGCTGGGGCTCATGGCGACAGGATCGGGGGGGCGGAGGCGATACGGTAAGATACGGTCCGGTCCCGACCGGGACCATATCTGGTTGGGTCGACCTGGGCAGACGACGCATCCGATTTCGCCGACGACCACGGTCCGACCCCTACTTCACCGCCCGCACCTCGAACAGCTGGTCCCGGAGCAGCGCCGCACGCTCGAAATCGAGGCTCTCGGCGGCCTCCGCCATCTCCTTCTCGAGGATCTTGATGTACTCCTCGCGATTGATCTCGTCCGCATACGTATCCCGCGCCTCCGCGACCTTGGCCGGCGCCTGGCGCGCATCGGCCAACCGGGTGCTGAAGCCGATCTCCTCGATGCTCTTCCGGATCGTCTCGGGCGTGATTCCGTACTCCAGGTTGTGCGCGACCTGGATTTCCCGCCTGCGGTCCGTCTCATCCAGACAGCGCGCCATCGAGGCCGTGATCCGGTCCGCGTACATGATCGCCCGGCTTTCCACATTGCGAGCAGCGCGCCCGATGGTCTGGATCAGGGAGCGCGCGTCGCGCAGGAAGCCCTCCTTGTCCGCATCGAGGATGGCGACGAGCGAAACCTCGGGCAGATCGAGGCCTTCCCGCAGAAGATTGATGCCGACGAGCACGTCGATCTTCCCCAGACGCAGGGACCGGATGATGTTCATCCGCTCGATCGTGTCGACCTCGGAGTGCATGTAACGCACCCGCACGCCCACGCTCTGGAGATACTCGGACAGGTCTTCCGCCATCCGCTTCGTCAGCGTGGTGACGAGCACGCGCTGGTTCTTTTTCTCGCGATCGCGGATTTCAGCCAGGAGATCGTCCACCTGGCCCTTGACGGGACGCACGTCGACCATGGGGTCGACCAGTCCGGTCGGTCGGATGATCTGCTCTACGACGACCCCGCCGGCCTGCTTCAACTCCCAGTCACCCGGGGTCGCCGAGACGTAGATCGCCTGGTTCAGCATCCCCCGCCACTCGTCGAACTGGAGCGGGCGGTTGTCGAGCGCGCTGGGAAGGCGAAAGCCATGCTCGATCAGCGTCGTCTTCCGCGAGCGATCCCCCTTGTACATCCCGTTGATCTGGGGAATGGACGCGTGGCTCTCGTCGACCACCATGAGGAAGTCTTCCGGGAAGTAGTCGATCAGGCACGCCGGGCGCTCGCCCGTTTTCCGGAGGCTGGTATAGAGGGAATAGTTCTCGATCCCCGGGCACGTGCCGATCTCCTGCATCATCTCCAGGTCGAAGTTCGTGCGCTGCTCCAGGCGCTGGGCCTCGAGCAACTTCCCCGCGCTCCGGAAGAGCATGAGTTGCTCGGCCAGTTCCGCGCGCACCAGCGGAATCATCTGGTCGATGGTGCGCCGGCGCGTCACGTAGTGGCTGGCCGGATAGATGGCCGTGCGGTCGAGGTTGGTGATGATCTCGCCGGTGAGCGGGTCGAAGCGGCTGATCCGCTCCACGTCGTCGCCCCACAGCTCGACGCGGATGCCCTGTTCGTCGTAGGCGGGAAAGATCTCGACCGTGTCGCCGCGCACGCGAAAGGTGCCGCGCTCGAAAAGGTAGTCGTTGCGCTTGTACTGGATGTCGACCAGCCCCTTCAGGATGTCCTTGCGCGGCGTCTCCTCGCCGACCGTGAGGTGGAGCATCAGGGCGCGATAGTCGGCCGGGTTACCCAGCCCGTAGATGCTCGAGACGCTGGCAACGACGATCACGTCCTCGCGCTCGACCAGGCTCGAGGTCGTGCGCAGACGCAGCCGCTCGATGTCCTCGTTGATCGAGGCGTCCTTCTCGATGTACGTATCCGTCGACGGGACGTACGCCTCGGGCTGATAGTAGTCGTAGTACGAGATGAAGTACTCGACCGCGTTGTGCGGAAAGTAGGCCTTCAACTCGCCATAGAGCTGCGCGGCGAGCGTCTTGTTGTGGCTCATCACGAGCGTGGGCCGCGCATGGTTCGCGATCACGTGCGCGACCGTGAACGTCTTTCCCGTACCCGTGGCGCCGAGGAGCACCTGACTGCGGTCGCCGCGCACGAGGCCTTCGGTGAGTTCCTCGATGGCGCGCGGCTGGTCGCCCGCGGGCGTGTGGGGAGAGACGAGCTCGAAGATACTCATAGGAGGTCCGAAGATAACCCGAAGTGGCTCCGATGTGCCACAGGCGCGCATGGCGCGCCAACGCGTCGGCTCCGGGCTCGTCGAAGGCCACCGCGACGAGGCAGGACGTATCCACCTACGCCAGCTTCACCCGTTCCGGTCCCCGAGGAAACGATCGAGCGCGCCCGGGCGAGCCGCC
>JBBSOM010000608.1:0-2929 GCA_038259715.1 Longimicrobiales bacterium | reverse complement strand
CTGGCAGGAGGAACTCATCGCCAGCCGACTCCTCGAGTACGAGTTGTGGAACCGGCTGCACTCGCGGGACCTTACGCGCTCCCACGGCGATATCGCCCGACTGCTGCTGGCGCGGCTGAGACCTGGCTCGAGCTGCACGCGAAGGTTCTGGAGCGGGCGCTCCGGCCCTTTCCCGCGCCGGTACGCACGCTGGACGCGTTGCACCTGGCGTCCTTGAGCTTTCTGAGGGAACACGGAAGGGACCCAGCCTTGGCGACCTACGACCAGCACATGGCCCAGGCGGCGCGGGCGATGGGGATTCCGTTGCAGGCGGTGTAGGTCGGATCCGCCTTGCGATCCTGAACGTAGGGGCCATGTTAGTTCAGTTTATACGTTAACCTGAACTAACGTGAGAGAGGTGGAACAGGATGCGAGGAACCCACGTTCCCCGAACCTGGGAATACGACCCGACCCTCTACGCGCCACCGCGGTATCGGAGGGCGTGCAGGTACGAGGCGTTCCTTCCCTCGCCTGTGGCGGGGGATGAGTTCAGCCTGCCTTCACGGGTCTTCGGAGTCGTGTCGGATGCCGAGCAGGCGATCATGAGCCTGAACGCCGTTGCGCGCCCTGCGCTGGGGCCCCTGGCTCGCCTCCTCCTCCGAACGGAGTCCATCGCTTCCTCCAAAGTCGAAGGGCTGCAGGTGGGGATCCGCCAGCTCGCGCGAGCCGAGTCGCGGATGGAAACCGGGGGCAAGGCGTCGCCGACAGTCCTGGAGGTCATCGGTAACATCGACGCCATGCAGCTCGCCGTCGATGAAGCGGCCGCCACACGTTCCGTCGGATTGACGCACCTCACCGAAATCCATGCGAGGCTGATGGCCCACGCGTCGAACTCGCAGGTGGGCGGCCTGGTACGGACGACCCAGAACTGGATCGGCGGGAACGACTACAACCCTTGTGGGGCCGACTTCGTGCCTCCTCCACCGGAGCATGTGGAACTGCTGCTCATGGACCTCTGCGAAGCCATGGCGGAAGAGGCTCTGCCGCCTCTGGTCCAGGCCGCGATGATCCACGCCCAGTTTGAGACCATCCATCCCTTTGACGATGGGAATGGGCGGACGGGCCGCGCCCTCATCCACGTTGTGCTCCGCCACCGGGGGATAGCGGCCTCCTACGTGCCACCCATCAGCGTCATTCTGGCTGCAGACCGCGAGCGATACATCGAGGGACTCACGCAATTCCGGGAAGGGAACATCCAGGCATGGATCGAACAATTCGCTATCGCTACCGCCAAGGCGGCCGGGCTGGCTGAAGCCTACCTGGATGCAGTGAGGGTCCAGATGGAGGGGTGGCGAAGCATGCTGGCAGCAAGCGACGCACCGAGGGCTGACGCGTCGGCATGGGCAGTGATTGATGTCCTACCGGCACATCCCGTGATCACAGCGCCGGTCGCGGCCGCGGCGACCGGGAGAGCGAAGGCGGCCATCCACCACGCCGTCGGGCAACTCGAGCGTTGTGGTGTCCTCGTTCCGCTCTCGACATCGCGGCGGAATCGCTCATGGGAGGCTGTCGGCCTCCTGGAGCTTCTGGAGGGACTGGAGGCTGGGAAGCCGCCGAGGCCGACTCGCGAACCCGACGCGCCTCTGGGCTAGTCGGGCCGTCCCGCCTTACCTTGCGTTGCGCTCGCCGCGCATCGGCGAACGGGGCCGGCCCACCGGCCCCGGACTTCCTCGAAGACCTTGAGAACCATGTCCTCGAAGCCCACGGTGTCGTCCCGGATGCGCCGCTCCACGGCCATCCAACCTAGTATCGCGCTCCTGTCGGTCACGCTCATGGCGACGGCGGTCGCGATGGCCGCGCCGGCTTCCGGCGCCGCTCAGCAGCTCGCTCCCTACCACCCCGGGTCCGTCAGCGCCGCCGACTACCAACACGCCGAGAGCCTCCTCGGCGCCAACACCGCGCCTCTGGCGTTCGGCGCTTCGGTGCGCCCGACATTCCTGGACGGCGACCGCTTCTGGTACCTGAGCGACATCCCGAACGGGACGGAGTTCGTTCTCGTGGATCCCGCGAAGAAGACGCGGGTTCGGGCCTTCGACCAGGAGGCGCTCGCCCGTGCGCTGTCAACCGCGCTGGACTCGACCGTCGCGCCGTTCGATCTGCCATTTTCGAGCTTCGACTTCGTGCCGGGTGGCATTCGCTTCGAGGTGGGCAAGCGCGCCTTCACCTGCGACGCCAAGGGCACGAGGTGCACCGCGTCCGACGCCGGGTCCTCGCTCGGGCGTGACTACGTGCTTTCGCCGGACGGGAAGGAGGAGGCGTTCCGACGGGCGAACAACCTCTGGGTGACGGACGTCGCGACCGGCGCCGAGACCCAGCTCACCACGGACGGCATCGAGGACTTCGGGTACGCGACCGACAACGCGGGGTGGACGAAGAGCGATCGTCCCGTCCTCCTGTGGTCTCCGGACTCGAAGAAGATCGCCACGTTCCAGCACGATTCCCGCGGCGTCGGCATGCAGTACCTCGTGAGCACGAAGGTGGGGCATCCGGAGTTGCAGGCGTGGAAGTATCCGATGCCCGGGGACTCGGTGATCTTCCGCATCTCGCGCGTGATCGTGGACCTCGACGGTCCTCGCGTGATCCGTCTGAAGATGCCGCCGGACGAGCATCGCTCGACCGTATGTGACCATGTGATGTGCGGAGGGACGTTCGCGGACGTGGAGTGGAGCCCGGACTCGAAGCAGCTCGCGTTCGTGTCCAGTTCGCGCGACCACAAGGACGCGACGCTTCGCGTGGCCGACGCGGCCACCGGCGACGTTCGGGACGTGCTCGCCGAGCACACGAAGACGTTCTACGAGTCCGGATACAACATGGCGGACTGGCGCTTCCTGCCGGGTTCGAACGAGGTCATCTGGTACTCCGAGCGCGACGACTGGGGCCACCTCTACCT
>JBBSOM010000607.1:0-2937 GCA_038259715.1 Longimicrobiales bacterium | reverse complement strand
GTCACGGGGACGGGGCAGAGGGTGGACAAGGCCGACCCGTGCGGCCGCGCGATGGAACTACGCCCGGCCACCGCATCGGTGGTGAGCGATCCCGATGACTATGTGTGGGGAGACGGGGCGTGGGTGGAGCGTCGGAGCGCGGAAAGGGTGGATGCCAGCGCGATGTCTGCGTACGAGGTCCACCTGGGCTCCTGGAAACGACGCCCCGAGGGCGACCGGGCTCCGGGCGACCACGGCTGGCCTGGGTACCGGGAGCTCGCGGACGACCTGCTGCCGTACGTGAAGGATCTGGGTTTCATGCACCTGGAACTGCTCCCTGTGCTCGAGCACCCCTACGACCCGAGTTGGGGATATCAACCGGTCGGCTTCTTCGCGCCGACGTCGCGCTTCGGAAGCCCCGACGATTTCCGCTACTTCGTGGACCGCGCGCACCAACTCGGCCTCGGTGTGATTCTGGACTGGGTCCCGGGGCACTTTCCCGACGACGTGCACGGCCTGGTCTGGTTCGACGGCACGGCGCTCTACGAACATCCGGACCCCCGCCGGGCACGGCATCCCGATTGGGGTACGCGAATCTTCGACTATGGAAAGCCGGCGGTGCGCGCGTTCCTCATCTCCAGCGCACTGCTCTGGATCGAGGAATACCACCTCGATGGCCTGCGCGTCGACGCGGTGGCGTCGATGCTCTACCTCGACTACTCACGGAAGGTCGGGGAGTGGCTCCCCAACGAGTTCGGAGGGCGTGAGAACCTGGACGCGATCGGCTTCCTGAAGGAAGTCAACGACAGCGTCCACGAGGCTTGTCCCGGCGCGCTCGTGGTCGCGGAGGAGTCGACCGCGTGGCCGAAGGTGTCCTATGGAACCGACCGTGGTGGCCTCGGTTTCGATCAGAAGTGGAACATGGGGTGGATGAACGACATGCTCGCGTTCATGCAGACCAATCCGCTGTTTCGAGGAGGCGACTACCAGAAGGTGACCTTCTCCCTGTGGTATGCCTTCAGCGAGCGCTTCGTATTGCCGCTGTCGCACGACGAGGTCGTCCACGGCAAGCGGTCGCTCTTGTCGAAGATGCCCGGCAAGCGGCCCGAGAAGCTGGCGAACCTGCGGGTGCTCTATGCGTACATGTGGGCGCACCCCGGAAAGAAGCTGCTCTTCATGGGGGGTGAGTTGGCGCAGTGGACGGAGTGGAACGTCGATACGCAACTCGACTGGTCGCTCCTCGAACACGCGGGTCACCGGGGCGTGCACGATCTGATCCGTACGCTCAACCGTCTGTACCGTGACGAAGCGCCGTTGCACGACCTCGACTTCAGCGGCGATGGTTTCGAATGGATCGACTGCCACGACCCCGAACGGACGATCGTGGCGTGGCTCCGCTGGTCGCGGGAGTGGGCCGACTTCGTCGAGGTCGTGGTGAACTTCACGCCGGTGCACCGGGACGACTACCGGCTTCCCGTGCCGTTTGCGGGCGACTACGAGGTCGTGCTCAACACCGACGCGGTCGAGTTCGGGGGTGCGGGGCGTCCGGTGCCGACTCGCCTCACCGCGGTCCCGGGAGAGACACTGGGCCGCGACCAGTACCTCGAGCTGCCCCTTCCGGGGTTGTCATCGATCTGGGTGAAGCGGGTCGGGCCAGGGCCTCAGTCCAGCAGCAGCGTGTAGCCCACCCCGAGCGCCAGCGACTGGTTGAGCTGCCGGGCCACGGAGATGTCGCGGTCGTACAGCACGCGAACGTTGAAGTTGACATTCACGTAAGACGACACCTTCGCGGTCACCGACGAGATCCAGTTCACGTCGATCTGGTTGAACGCGTCCAGATTCGAAAAGAGCTCGAGCTTGGAAGCGAGCAGCAGGTTGTGCGCGACCTCCTTGTTCAGCTCAGTGACCGAGTTCAGGCCGCTCTCGACGCGCGTGGTCTCGATGTTGGTGGTGGCCGCGTCGTCGGCGTACGCGGGGAAGTCGCTGGTGAACGTCTCCTTGAGCGCGCCGCCCAGCCGGGTCGTGAACGACTCGGAGGGCTTCCAGGCCAAGCCCACGCTCTGCGTCAGGTATCCTGGATCCATGAAGTCGGAGATCGGCACGGCCACGTCGTTTTCGTAGCGGTATCCGCGCGCGAACTGGGTCTGGAGGGCGACCGATGCGTACGGCTCCAGCAGCGTGCCCGAGCGGTACGCCAGAACGCTGGCGACCGCTATGTCGTCGACCGACTTCCGGTAGTTCGCGCCCCCGAGTTTGGTCTTGCCGAAGTTCAGGTCGAACGAGTTATCCCAGCGGTACCGGGGTTGCTGGTAACGAAAGCGACCGGCTCCGACGACCTGCCAGGCCAGGCTGTTCTCGCCCCCTTGGGCCCAGTTGTCGAAGGAGACCTGGGACAGGTTGAGTTGACCGACGATCTGGCGCCGCCAGCCGAGCGAGTCCTCGGGCAGCGCGTCCTGGGCGGAGAGCGCCGAACCGGCAAGGAGAAGCGCCACTACCGCCAGCGCTCCGGAATTGAACGGACGCATGAATCCCTCCCTCATTGCGTTTCGGTGATTGCCGTCTGATGAGTGCGGGCGCGACCCCGGACGCGTTCGTTCCCGCTCGTGGTTGCTCGTGGTGGGTCCCGACCGCTACCCGAGTGGTGGGTCGTCGTTCACCGCCGAACCCCGGAGCGCCGGCACGTAGAAGCGCTCCGTATACTCGCGCACCATTCGGCGCGTGGTGAAGTACGAGCCCGCAACCTGAAGCGCGTGCTTCATCCGTCCGATCCACGCGTGCGGCACCCCATCATCGCCGCGATCGTAGTACATCGGTACGACGTCGCGTTCGAGGAGCGTGAAGAGCGCATCGTGGTCTTGGGTGTCGATCTCGTCTTCGCTGCCCTTGGAGAGCGGAATCGCCCAGCCGTTGTTGCCGATGAAACCCTCGGCCCACCAGCCGTCGAGCGTACTGATCTGG
>JBBSOM010000606.1:0-2942 GCA_038259715.1 Longimicrobiales bacterium | reverse complement strand
CGTGACCTTCCTCGTGCTCGCGCACAACCTGGTGCGCGGCGCCGCCGGCGCCGCCCTCCTCAACGCGGGGTTGTGCCGCGCTCGGGGGCTCGTGTGAAGCCGGTCATCTATAAGTTCGGCGGCACCTCGGTGGCCGACGCCGCGCGCATGGAGGCCGTCGCGCACCTGGTGGCCGATGGGCCACAGCCGCTGGTGGTCGTGGTGTCGGCCATGCGCGGCATCACCGACGACCTGGTGGCTCTGGCGGATGAACACCAGAGCCCGAAGGGCAGGGCGCGCATCGAAGCGCTCCGCGCGCGCCACCTCGACCAGGTGCACGCGCTCGACCTCGGCTCCGACGAGTACGTCCGGAACGCGGCCCTGAAGGCCGGTCTGACGGCCGCCGTCAACCGCAGGATCGACGCGCTCGTCCGCGACCTCGACGACTCCGGCCTTCGCGCTTCCGCCCGCCGCGACGCGGTGCTCGCAACCGGCGAGGACCTCGTGGTCTTGCTGCTCGCGGCGGCTATTCGCGCGGCGGGGCGCCATGCGGTGGTGGTGGACGCGCGCACGCTGGTGCGTACGGACAACCGGCACGGGGCGGCCGTTCCGGATGGCGGAGCGCTGCCGGCTCTCGCCGACGCCCACCTCCGCCCGCTGATCGAGGGCGGCACGGTGGCCGTGGTCCAGGGCTTCGTGGGATCGACAGCGGCCGGCGTCACCACGACGCTGGGCCGGGGCGGCGGCGACTTCACGGCCGCGCTGCTCGGCGGGGCGCTTTCGGCCGAAGTCGTCCACATCTGGACGGACGTGATCGGCGTAATGAGCGGGGATCCCCGCATGGTACGCGCACCGAGGCGCATCGCCGAGCTCGGCTTCGAGGAAGCGGTCGAACTGGCGTGGGCCGGCGCGAAGGTCATCCATCCCGTGGCGGCCAAATGGGCCGTCGCTCGCGGCGTGCCACTGCGCATCCGGAGCACCTTCGAGCCGAGCGACCCCGGTACGCTGGTGCGGAACGATGTACGGGGCATCGCGGAGATCGCGGCGGTCACCGCCAAGGCCGGTGTCGCGCTCATGAAGGTGCGCTCGCACCCGAGCGCCCTGCCGTACGGTTTCCTGGCGCGAGTCTTCGAGATCATGGCCCGCCACGAACTGGAGGTGGATCTCGTGGCGACCAGCCACTCCTCGACCGCGTTCACGATCGACCGGCGTGCCGAACTCGACGGGGTCGCCAGGGAGTTGGAGTCGTTCGCGGATGTCGAGATCCTCCGCGGGCTCACCACGGTCACGGTGGTCGGTCGGGGGCTGCTCCAGGAGCCCGGCATGAACACGCTGGTGTTCCGGAACATGGACCACACCCCCGTACACCTCATCAGCCAGGCCTCCGACGTCAGCCTGAGCCTCGTCGTCGACGAGGCCAACGCCCCCGAACTCGTCCGGCGCCTGCACGTGACGCTGATCGAGTTGCGCGCGGAGGTGGAGCGGAGGAGGTCGGCGTGAGGATGGTGCTGCTGGGCGCCGGCCGTATGGGTGCCGAGGTCGAAGCGGCCGCAAAGGCCGCGGGACACATCGTGGTTGCCCGCCTCGGACGAAGCGCGTTGACGTCTTCGGAAGCGGATCTCGCGGCACGGCTGGCCGAGGCCGACGTCGCCATTGACTTCACCGTCGCCGAGCAGGTGCCGAGGAGCGTTCGCGCCGCTCCGGCCGCGGGGGTGGACGTCGTCGTGGGCACCACGGGATGGAGCGTCGATGAGGTCGACTTCAATGCCGTCGTCGACGGCGGCCACGGTGTTGTGTACGGAGCCAACTTCAGCCTGGGCGTGCACGTGTTTCTGCGGCTGGCGAAGGAAGCCGCCCGCATGACCGCCGCCATCGGCGGCTACGACGTCCACGTCGAAGAGATCCACCACCGCCACAAACGTGACCACCCGAGCGGGACCGCGATCCGCCTGGCCGAGACCGTACTCGACGAACTGGACGGACCGACGCACTGGAAAGCCGGCCCACCCGACGGACCACCCGACCCGTCGGTCCTCTACGTGACCAGCGTGCGTGCCGGCGAGGTGCCCGGCTCGCACACCATCGGCTTCGAAGGACGTGACGACCGGATCGAAGTCCGCCACGACGCACGCAGCCGCGCCGGCTTCGCCGAGGGTGCAATACGGGCTGCGGAATGGATCCGGGGACGTCATGGCATCTATACGTTCGACGAGGTGGTCGCCGACCTCCTCGATTCCAGGAGGAACCTATGACGACCGGTGAAAAATTCCGGGGAACCGGCGTGGCGTTGGTGACCCCATTCCACGAAGACGGCTCGCTCGACCTGGACGCCTATGCGCGTCACGCCAACCACATGATCGAGCATGGCGTGGAGGTTCTGGTGCCGTGCGGCACGACGGGCGAGAGCGTAACCCTGCGTCCGGACGAACAGCTCGAGGTCGTTCGCACCGCGGTGCGCGTGGCCGCGGGGCGCGCCCTCGTGATGGCCGGAGCCGGTACGAACGACACGCGTGAGGCCGTGCGCCTGGCCGTGGCCGTGCGCAATGCCGGCGCCGACGCCGTGCTGTCCGTCGCGCCGTACTACAACAAGCCGCCCCAGGAGGGGCTTTACCGCCATTTCCGCGCGGTGGCCGAAGCCGCCGAGATTCCCGTCTTCCTCTACAACGTGCCGGGACGCACGTCGGTGAACATCTCGGCCGACACCGCGCTTCGACTCGCGGAAGTTCCGAACGTCGTGGGAATCAAGGAGGCCTCCGGAAGTCTGGAGCAAGTCGCGACCCTCTTGTCGGGGCGCCCCGACGGGTTCCTGGTTCTGTCCGGAGACGACGAGTTGACGCTGCCCATGCTCGCGCTTGGCGCGGACGGTCTCGTCTCGGTGGTGGCCAACGAAGCACCCGGCATGACATCAGACATGGTCCGACTCGGACTCTACGGGGACTTCGAGCGCGCACGCGGCCTGCACT
>JBBSOM010000605.1:0-2948 GCA_038259715.1 Longimicrobiales bacterium | reverse complement strand
TACCTCGCCGACGCCGGGGTGCGCCGCCTGGTCCTGCTCGGGCGGACGCAGTTGCCCGCGAGGGAAGAGTGGCGCGCGGGTGGCCACGAGGAGCGCGTCGAGCAACGCATCGCCGCGATCCGCGAGTTGGAAGGACGAGGGGTGGCGGTGCACGCCGAAGCGGTGGACGTCGCGGACGAGGTGGAGCTGCGAGCGTTCGCCGAGCGCTACGAGCGTGAAGGCTGGCCGCCCGTCCGCGGGGTCATCCACGCGGCGGCGACGCTCGGCCACCGTCTCGCGAGCGCGATGGAGCGCACGGCGTTCGACGCGGTCGTTCGGACCAAACTCCGGGGCGCTCAACTGCTGGACGAACTCTTCCCGGATGTCGACGTTTTCATTCTCTTTTCTTCGCTCGCCGCGTTCCTCCCGCAGCCGGGCGAGGCCAACTACGCGGCGGCGAACGCCGCGCTGGACGCCTTGGCGGCCCAGCGCCGCAGCCGTGGCCACGCGGCACGGACCATCGCCTGGGGGATCTGGAAGGACACCGGGTTGGTCAAGGGCGACGTAGGTGAGCGAACCCTCGCGGAGATGGCGCGCCAGGGAATCGACGCCATGGCGCCCGCGAGAGCGGTTGCACTCTTCGCGGCGTTGTGCGGGACTACCGAGACGTCCGTTGTGGTCTCGCCCCTCGACTGGACTTCCTTCCAGGCCGCACGGCGCGGACGAGAGAGGCCGCTTCTCTCCGGCTTGCTCACGGATGCGGAGGCCGGCGACGGTGGCGACTCGGATCTACGAACGCGCATCGCCGGTGCGGAGATCGCGGAACGCAGGCGCTTGCTCGAAGGCGTCGTGCTCGAAACGGCGTCGCAGGTGCTCAAGATCCCGCAGGGACGTCTGGACAGGAACCGGGCACTCGGCACCCTGGGGCTGAACTCGCTCATGGCCATGGAACTGCGCAACCGGCTCGAGACCGCCCTCGGACGCTCGCTCTCGGCGACCCTGGCCTGGAACTACCCGACCGTCGAGGCCATGTCCAGCTTCCTCGCGGGCGTGGTTGCGCAGGCCGAGGTCCAGGTAGCCGCCGCACCCGATGCATCGGGGGAAGGAGACGTCGCGGACGCCATGCGGGATGTGGCCGATCTGTCCGACGAGGAGGCGTTCCTCGCCCTGCGCGCCGCGCGCTCCAGGCGGGGATCATGAGCGACCCGCCCGTGACCCTTTTGGAGATGTCCACCCTCAAGCTGGCGTTGTTGGCGGCCAAGGTCCGCCGTCAGTCGGAGTCCGTGCTCAATGCGGATCCGATCGCGGTGGTGGGCATGGCGTGCCGCGTGCCCGGGGCGTCGTCGCTGGAGGAGTTCTGGGAAGTCCTGCGAGAAGGCCGGGACGCGACCGGGGAGGTGCCGGCCGATCGGTGGGACGCCGAGGCGTGGTTCGACGCCGACCCCTCGGCGCCGGGGAAGGCCAGCACGAAGCGAGGGGGCTTCCTCGACCGGGTCGATCTCTTCGACGCCGACTTCTTCGGCATTCTGCCGCGAGAGGCGGAGCGGATGGATCCGCAACAGAGAATGCTCCTGGAGGTCGCGATCGAGGCGCTGGACGCGGCGGGCTTCTCCGACACGAGGCTCGCCGGCAGCCGTACGGGGGTGTTCATCGCCAGCTACCACAGCGACTACGCGCGCCTGCTCTATCGTGACCCGGAGTGGATCGACGCGAGGACGCTCACGGGCGCCGTGCACAGCGTCGTACCGAACCGCCTCTCCTACCTCCTCGACCTCCGCGGACCGAGCATCTCGGTGGACACCGCGTGCTCCTCGTCCCTGGTGGCGACGCATCTTGCGTGTCAGAGCCTGCGTTCGGGGGAGAGCGACCTCGCTTTGGCCGGGGGGGTGTCGCTGATGATCGCCCCGGAAATGATGGTCGCCCAGTCAAAGGTCGGATTCATGGCGCCCGACGGGCGTTGCAAGACCTTCGACGCCCGGGCCGACGGCTTCGCGCGCGGGGAAGGGTGTGGCGTGGTGGTGCTGAAGCGTCTGTCCGACGCGCTGGCCGACGGCGACCCCGTGCTCGCGGTGGTCCGTGGCTCCGCGGTGAACCAGGACGGCCACTCGACGCTGCTCGCGGCGCCCAACGGCCTCGCCCAGGAAGACATGATCCGTGAGGCCGTCGCCAACGCGCAGATCGACCCGGCCCGGATCGGCTACGTCGAGGCGCATGGGACCGGCACGCAGCTCGGCGACCCGCTGGAAGTCGAGGCGCTGGCCGCCACGATCGGGAAGCCGCGGCCGGGCGCCGGGACATGCTACATGGGCGCGGCGAAGGCGAACGTCGGCCACCTCGAGGCCGCGGCGGGTGTCGTGGGCCTGATCAAGGCGGTGCTCGTCCTCGGCCACGAGGTCATCCCTCCGCAGGCGAACTTCCACACGCTGAGTCCATACATCTCGTTGGACGGTACACGCCTGGCGGTTCCCACCGAGCTCGTGCCCTGGCCCCGCGGCGGCACGCCGCGTCTGGCCGCGACGAGCGGGTTCGGGATCGGGGGAACGAACGCGCACGTCATCCTCGAGGAGGCGCCGGAGCTGCCTTCCACCGGGGGCCGGGGCTCCGCCGATGAAGGCGTGTCCGCCGTCGAGCGCATCCTGCCGATCTCGGCCCGTGGGCCGGAAGCGCTCGGGGCGCTCGCCGAACGGTGGGTCGCCTTTCTGGACGCGACCGAAGCCGGGGTCGTGGACCTGAGCTTCACCGCGTCGCAGCGGAGAACGCACCACGATCACAGGCTCGCAGTCGTCGGCCGAACGGTCGAGGAGTGGCGTGAAGGCCTGCGGGAGTATGTGCGCGAGGGTGGCGCCGCCGGCGTTGCGGAGGGGCACCCGCGACCGGGGGGCTCCCGCATCGGTTTCGTCTTCAGTGGACAAGGACCGCAGTGGTACGCGATGGGACGGGAACTGTTGGCCGAGGAACCGGTCTTCAGG
>JBBSOM010000604.1:0-2965 GCA_038259715.1 Longimicrobiales bacterium | reverse complement strand
TCCCGGCCACGCTCCTTGCCTCGCCCCTCGTTGCGCTTGCGCTTCCCGGCGCGCTGGCATCCATCGTAGCGGATACGGTGCATCCAGCCGCCGGGCATTTTCTGGCAGGGGGCGTGGACATTGTGCTCGCGCTGCTCGAGGCGCTCACGCGCGCGTTTGCCGCGCCGGACTGGGCGAGCGTGTGGCTTCCGCGCACGTGGGTGCCCCTCGCGTGCGTTGGGGCCGTCGTGGCGGCCTTCACGGCGAGCCGGCCTGGAATCGGCGCCCGCACGAGACGGAAGGTGGCGGCTTCCGGAGCGATGGCCGTCATCGTCGCGTGGCCTGTGCTCCTCTCGGTACAGGCGCACGGAACGCTCGAGGTCCTCGCCATCGACGTGGGCCAAGGTGACGCGATCGCGCTGCGTACGCCGGGCGGCCACTGGGTCCTCGTGGACACCGGGCCGGCCCCACGGGGTGGCTTGGGCTCGGATCCGGTGGTGCGCGCACTGCGGCGGGAGGGGGTGCACCGCATCGGCTTGATGGTCCTCACGCACCCTCACCTGGATCACATCGGGGGTGCGGAGGCCGTGCTCGACGCGTTCGACGTCGGCGCTGTCCTGGATCCCGCCCGTGCGACGGCCTCGGAGGCGTATGTGCACGTGCTCGAAGCAGCCACGTCGCGAGGCGTGCGGTGGACCCGGGCCGAGCGAGGCGAGCGCTTCGACGTGGACGGTGTGGTCTTCGAGGTGCTGAGTTCGGGGAGCCCGGACGATGTCGCGTCCGTGGACCCGGCGGGGGCCAACGAGATCTCCGTCGTGCTCGCGGTGCACTTCGGCCGATTGGACGCGCTCCTCACCGGCGATGCCCCCGCTTCGGTGGAGCGGGCCCTGCTCGACCGTGTGCCGCACACGCTGGAGATCCTCAAGGTCGGCCATCACGGAAGCGCGACCTCCACGGACTCGCTCCTGCTCGCGACCGCCCATCCCGAGGCCGCGCTCGTCTCCGTGGGACGGGGGAACCGCTACGGTCACCCCTCGTCCGCGGTCCTCGCCCGGTTGCGCCGCTTCGGTGTCGAGGTGCACCGCACCGACCGGGAGGGGACGCTGCGGGTTCTCGGGCGGAGGGACGGCTCGTTCAGCATCGAGGCGGAGGGGAGTCGCGCCCGTTGACCCCCCGGGGGGCCACGGTCCAACTTCCCGCAGGAATGTGCCGAGTCCACGCCCGAAGGACGAGAAACCATGCCCGAGACCCACGCCGTCACGATCTCCCGTTTCATGATCGACGAGGAGCGGAATCGCCCGGAGGCCACCGGCGCGTTCACCAACATCCTCGGCGACATCGCCCTGGCGGCCAAGGTGATCTCCCGGGAGGTGAACAAGGCCGGGCTGGTCGACATCCTCGGACGCACGGGGGACGAGAACGTCCACGGGGAGCAGGTCCAGAAGCTGGACATGTTCGCGAACGATGTCCTGTATCGGGCCCTCGACCACACCGGACATATCGCGGTGCTGGCCTCCGAGGAGGCCGAAGATCCCATCCCGATCCCCGACAAGTTCCCGGCCGGTGACTACGTCGTGCTGTACGATCCGCTCGACGGATCCTCCAACATCGACGTGAACGTCTCGATAGGAACCATCTTCTCGATCCACCGGAAGATCACCAAGGGCGAGCGCGGCACGCTGGAGGACTGCCTCCAGCCCGGGACACGCCAACTGGCGGCAGGATACGTCGTGTACGGATCTTCGACGATGCTGGTCTACACGACCGGGGCAGGCGTGCATGGTTTCACGCTCGATCCGTCCATAGGCGAGTTCCTGCTGAGCCATCCGGGCCTGAAGATCCCGGACCCACCCGCCAAGACCTATTCGATCAACGAGGCGTACTTCGATCGGTGGTCTTCCGGTCAACAGCACCTGGTGAGCCACATGAAGCGGGAAGGCGGCTTCGGGTCCCGCTATATCGGATCGCTGGTCGCCGACATCCACCGGACGCTGCTGCAGGGGGGGCTCTTCATGTATCCGGCCGACCGGAAGCACCCCCAGGGGAAGCTCCGCCTGCTCTACGAGGCGGCTCCGATGGCCATGATCGTGGAGCAAGCCGGCGGGCGGGCCAGCGACGGCCGGCGACGCCTCCTGGAGATCCAGCCGACGGGCCTGCACGAGCGTCCCCCCGTCTACCTCGGATCCGCGGCGTTCGTGGCCATGGCGGAGCGCTTTCTCGCGGAGACCCCGGAAAACTGACGATCCTCGGTTTTCTGAGGGAACACTCGAGGCTGTGTGATAGTTAAGTCGTTGGCGTACAATTATTTAGATCATGCATAACCCTGGCACTAATCTTGCGATGGTATCTGTCGGTCACCTGTGCCCGGAACCTCTGGGCACTCCATTCCCCTTCATGGGACACCAACACATGAAGAGTTTTAGGTATCTGGCTCTCGCTACGCTCGTAGCGTTCGCCGCCTGCAGCGAGTCGTCGACCGACGCGACTCCTGTGACGGGAACGATTTCGGGCACGGTTTCGATCGGCGGGTCGGGCGCCTCGGGCATCACCGTGTCGCTGTCGTCGGGTTCGACGGCAACCACGGACGGCTCGGGCGCTTACTCGTTCACGGCCGTTCCCGCGGGCGCGTATACGATCACGATCTCCGACTTTGCGTCGGACGTGACGTTCTCCGCCACCTCCAAGGCCGCGACGATCTCGGCCACCGGCGCGACGGTCAACGTCGACTTCACGGGGACGTACATCATGACGTCCTCCATCTCCGGCACCATCACGACGCCTGACGGCGGCGTGGGCGGCGTGGCCGTGAAGGCCACCGGCCCCGACGGCGACAAGTCCGCCGTGTCCGACGTGGGCGGGAGCTACTCGTTCAACGGGCTCCGCGCCGGTACGTACACGATCGAGATCTCCAACGTCCCCTCCGGCTATACGTTCGCGACGACATCCGCCACCGTCACGGTGGGCGTGGGTGAGGCCAAGTCGGCTC
>JBBSOM010000603.1:0-2966 GCA_038259715.1 Longimicrobiales bacterium | reverse complement strand
CGTGACCCCTGGCTGGATGATGTTGGACCGGATCCCCAAGTGGGCCATCTCCGCGGCGATCGAGCGCGAAACCGATTCGAGGGCGGCCTTCGCCGCCGACACCGCTGCATACCCCTTCCAGGCCACGGCGTTGCCTTCGCTGGTGAAGCCCAGGACCCGCGCATCGGGCGCGAAGAAGCCCAGGGACTGCAGGGCCTGGGTCCAGGCGAGCAGGCTCGTACCCATGGCGTACACCGTGCGCACCATGTCCTCGTCCTCGATGAGCGCGTCGGAGTACACCGGAGCGCTGGCCACCCCCTGCAGGGCATCAGCGCCTTCCTCGAAGAGCCGATCCGCTTCCCCGAGCATCGTCGTGGGCTCGACGCCCAGGGCGTCGGCCAACCGGCGTGCCGCGCTTTCGCGGGGAGGCGCCTCCGGTGCGATGAGCTTCAGGTTTCCGAACGCGATGGAGTGCAGAAGAACCCGTATCCGACCCGCGTCGCCGAGGACTTCCGCCATCTCCTGGAGCACGGTCGCGCGGGACTCGGCGTCGAGCGCGTCCGTGTTGAACGTCCGCAGCTCCACACCTTGCGCCCGGATCCATTCGAACTCGGGCTCGATCCGGCGCATGGCGCCCCTGCGGTCCCGATGCACAATGCAGAGATCGAGGCCGTGCTGGGCCAGCTTTCGGGCGCTCGCCAGACCGAATCCGCTGGATCCGCCCAGGATGAGCCCCCACTCGTGGGGTGGAAAAACGTTGCTCGGCATGGTTTATAGGATACCGAACGCGCGCCGTCCTGAACAAGGTTGCGAGGGTGGAGAGCGCTACATTCCGCCCATCTTCCGCACCCGGTCGAACTCGGCCTTCTTCACGGATTGCACCGACAGCCGCCCATACCGAACGAGTTCCATGTCCGCGAGCGCCTTCTCGGCCTTCACCTCGTCCAGTCCGACCGTCTCCGGGCACTTGGCGACAAACTCGATGTCGACCAGGGACCAGCGTGGATCGTCGGGGTCCGACTTCGCGTCGAAGTGATTGCCCTTCGGGTCGAACTGCGTGGGGTCCGGGTACGCCTCACGGCATACGCGCGCGATGCCCACGACGCCGGGAGGATTCTGGTTGCTGTGGTAGTACAGCACCTCGTCCCCAAGCTTCATCGTCCGCATGTTGTTGCGGGCCTTGTAGTTGCGGACGCCGTCCCACATCGTGGAGCCGTCACGCTCCAGATCGTCGATGGAGTAGGCGTCGGGCTCCGATTTCACGAGCCAGTACTGCTTGGCCACGAGGGTTCCTCCGTCTTGAGAAGTTCATCGAGTCGATGCCGCTCCCCCCGGCGTACCCGCGACGCCCGGCGGGTTCCGGCGCTCCGGGATGCGGTCGACCGGCTCCGCGTGCATCTTGCCGTAGACCAAGGATGCTCGAGGCGAGGGAGGGAGCATGGCGGCGAAGCAGGCACGGTCCGGGTCGGTCTACGCGTGCGTGGCCGGGATCCTGGTTGCAAGCGTGGTGGCGACGGCGCGCGTCGCCGCACAAGATCGCAGACCGGTCTCGGAGGACCTCGAGTGCAGGAGGTGTGAGGTCGCGTTGACGCCCGTGGCTCGGCTGACGGGTGCCGCCGTCGAGGGTGAGCCGCTGACCATGGTGCGGCTTCAAGATGGACGCCTGCTCGCAAGCTTCTACCCCGCCGGCGATGTGGTCTGGGAGTTCGCGCGCGACGGATCCACGTCAAGAAAATTTGCCGGCACCGGGCAGGGCCCGGGGGAAGTGTCGAACGTCACGCGGATTCAACCCCTCGGGACCGACTCCGTGATCGTCTTCGACGCGGGGAACGGCCGAGCGTCGGTGTTCTCCATAAGCAGGGCATTCGGCAGGACCTTTCGGGTCCCCGGGAGGGTCCACGACTCCGCTCTGCTCTCCGACCGGTTGGTTGCGATCAACGGGGAGATCTCTACGCCGGAACTGGCTGGGATCCCGATCCAGGTAATCACATCGGATGGGGAGATCACGCACTCCTTCGGCTCGGCGGAAGGCGGCCTGATGCGCCCCGATATGCCACAGCTGGCGTACCGGAGGTTGGCCTCCGATGGGCGGGGTCGTCTCTGGACCGCGATGCCCACCAGCTACGAGGTCTCCGAGTGGGGGCCCGCTGGGGAGGAGCGCGTTGTGTGGGTTCGAAATGCGAGCTGGTTTCCGGCCTATTTCGACGACCGGGTGGTAGACCCGAGCAAGCCGTTTCAGCCTTGGCTCGCTGACATGGCCTACGTGGGTGACGGCCGCCTGGCCGTCGTGTCGCAGGTGGGCGCAGCCGGCTGGCAGGACCACCTCGGCGAACCGTACCCCCTGAAATCGGGACGGGTGGTATACCCCAACTGGAGCCTTTCCCGTGTACATGACTCGATCATCGAGATCATCGACATGTCGAGTGGACAGCTGTACGCCACCGGTCGCTTCCAAGGCTACATCGTCGGCTTTCTGGACGCTGACCACGTGGCTTTCTACGGCGAGACCGAGGCAGGCGAGCCGGTCATTCAGGTATCCAGGGTCAGCGTCCGACAGCGGTGACCGAAATCGTCCGACGCTACGCTTGCGCCGGACCGATGTCGACCTTGATGCCACGCCACTTTTCCCGACGGAAGCGGATCACGCTCAGGATGCACCGGGTCGCGTGGCCGAGCACGATGGCCAGCCAGATGTCGCCCGGGTTCAACCCGCGAACGGCCTGGATGACCGCGCACATGCCGACGGGCACGACGATCTGCGAGACGATCGAGATGTAGAGGGGGCCCTTGGTGTCGCCCGTGCCCTGGAGCCCGCCCGTGTACGCCAGCGCGACCGTGATGAAGAGGCCTGACACACTGAGGTAGCGCAGAAGCTGGACGCCGAGCTGGAGGATCAGGGGATCGTCCATCCCGAAGATCCCGAGGAGCTGCCGCGGGATGAGCAGGAAGAGCGCGCCGATGAACACGGCGACGCAGAGCCCGATGCT
>JBBSOM010000602.1:0-2969 GCA_038259715.1 Longimicrobiales bacterium | reverse complement strand
TCATCGACCAGAACACCGGATCCTCCCCGTACTCGCGCATCGACAGGATCCACATGTCCGCGCCGTACTCGGACATCAACGCGGGCAGCACCTTCGTCAGCCGTTGCTCCACCCAGACCTGCATCTCCTTCGCCTGCTCTCTCACGGGCGGGAGGTCGTGGTACCGGGCGGGCGCCTCGGGCGGAACGACCACAGGAGCCTGCGCGAGCGCGGGAACCGCAGGGACAGCGAGAAGGAGCAGGAGCGCGGACAGGGCGGCGGTGCGGAGCTTGGCCATCGTCGTCACGGGGTCGCGGGTGGGATCGAGCCACGGGTTCGTGCCGTGCAGAGCCAAAGTACCCGTGGATCCGACACCTCGCCACCGGCATCACCCAGCCGTCCACTCCCGGCCAGGCAACCGCGATTCCGCCCGTGCGACCCCCGCGGACCGTTTGACTTTCTCGATCGGGTGGTATCAGTGTCCTCTGAGACTGCACCTGGAGGCGCGAGGGCATCGATGCTCATCAAGGCAGCCGCCGCAGCCGGAATCCTCACCGTCGCATCAGCGTGCGCGGCGCCCGAGTCCCCGCCCGCACCAGGCACTCTTTCCGTCCTGACCCTGTCGGACGCCCCGACGCTCGAGATCGGCGTGATGGAAGGCGATGAGAACTACACCTTCCAGGACATCAGGACGTGGTCGTGGACATCATCTTCGCCGGCACCCGCGGCTGGGAGGCGGTCTTCTCGTCCTCTCGCGTCGACCGGATCTGCGCTCTGGCGTAGGGCTTCTCCAGCCCGCCGGGTTGGCGGTCTGGGGCAGTCTCGTGCAGTCCTGCCGCTCCCAACTCGTAGGCGCCCGAACTCTGAGCGAGGGCCCGCGTTCTTCACCTCGTCAGGCACCCGGTCGGCAAACTGGACGAAGTTCGACCTGAACATGTCCGCCAGCTTCGCCGCCTGCGCGTCGTAGGCGTCTGCGTCCTTCCACGTCGCACGGGGGTGGAGCACTTCCGCCGGCACACCGGGAACCGCCGTAGGCACGTGCAGACCAAAGACCGGATCCATCTTGGTCTCCACGTCGTCGAGTTCGCCGGCGAGCGCTGCGCTGACCATCGTGCGGGTGTGCTTCAGCGACATTCGCTTGCCCGTTCCGTACGGCCCACCCGTCCATCCGGTGTTCACGAGCCAGACGCGCGCGCCCTCCCTGCGGAGGCTCTCGCCGAGCATCTCCGCGTACACGCCCGGGTGTCGCGCCAGGAATGGTGCGCCAAAGCAGGCGCTGAACGTCGCCTTCGGTTCGGTCACGCCCCGCTCCGTACCTGCCAGCTTGGCGGTGTACCCGGACAGGAAGTGGTACATCGCCTGTTCTGGCGTGAGCTTCGAGATGGGAGGCAGCACCCCGTACGCGTCGGCAGTCAGGAATACGACGTTGCGGGGGTGGCCACCCAAGCCGGGGATGACCGCGTTCGGGATGTAATGGATCGGGTAGGAAGCACGTGTGTTTTCGGTGATCGAACCGTCTTCGAAGTCGATCTCACGAGTCTCCTCATCGAGCACACAGTTCTCGAGGATCGTCCCGAACATCTGCGTCGCCTGATAGATCTCGGGCTCACCCTCGCGGGACAGGTGGATCGTCTTCGCGTAACACCCGCCCTCGAAGTTGAACACGCCGCGATCACTCCATCCGTGTTCGTCGTCTCCGATCAGGCCACGGTTCGGGTCGGCCGACAGGGTGGTCTTGCCGGTCCCCGACAGGCCGAAGAAAAGCGCGACGTCGCCGTCGGGGCCGATGTTCGCTGAGCAGTGCATGGGCAGGACACCGTGGTCCGTCAGGATGTAGTTGAGCACGGAGAAGATCGACTTCTTGATCTCGCCTGCGTACCGCGTTCCCCCGATCAGCAATTCCTTGTCGGTGAAGTTCAACACGACGAAGGTGCTCGAGCGCGTGCCGTGCTTTTCCGGATCAGCCTTCAGGTGGGGCGCGTGCAGAACCGTGAAGTCCGGCACCATTTCCGCCAGTTCCTCCGCCGATGGGCGCAGGAACATGTTGTACGCGAACAGCGTGTGCCACGGGCTCGGCGACACCACGCGGACGTTGATGCCGTACGCCTCGTCCGCCCCGGCACGGGCGTCGCGCACGAACAGGTCCTGGTCGTTCAGATACGTCACTACGTCCGCACGGAGCGCGGCGTAGTGCTCGGGGGACATGCCCACGTTGACCTTGCCCCAGTCGACCGAGGACTCGGTGGTCTCGTCGCGTACGACGAACTTGTCGTTCGGCGACCGCCCCGTGTGAGGCGCGGTCGTTGCCGATAGCGCACCCATGTGCGCGAGCTCACCGTCCCCGCACGCGAATGCCATCTCGTAGAGCCTGGCCGGAGACAGGTTCCAGTGGACCGCCTTCCGCGGATCCAGGCCATGGTTCTCCAGGCCGTAACTCCCGGCGCGCGGCGCGGCGGACACGTTGCCTTCGAGGGTATCGGTGGGCATCCGTTGGTATCTCTCGAGTCGAATGTGGAGCGAGGACCCTAAACTTGTTCCTTTCGGGCCTGCCAGTCCACCGACGCGACCGTGACGAGGTTGAGTACCTCCTGCAACGAGCACCCGCGCTGCAGGACATGTACGGGCTTGTTCATCCCCAGGAGGACAGGCCCGATCGCGTCGGCCCCGCCGAGCTTGTCGAGCAACTTATAGGCGGCGTTCGCGGCGGACAGGCGCGAAAACACCAGCACGTTCGCCGACCCATGCAGTTGGCTGAACGGATAGATGGACTCGATCTTATCCTTCGCCAGGGCGGTATCCGCCTGCATCTCCCCGTCGATCTCCAGGTCCGGGGCCGCCTTCTTCACCAGCCTGACCGCCTCGGCCACGGTCCGTGACTCCGGGTGATCCACGGAGCCGAAGTTGGAAAAGCTGACCATGGCGACCCGTGGCTGGATGCCGAGATCACGTACGAAGGCGGAGGTCTGAATGGCGATGTCCGCCAGCGTCTG
>JBBSOM010000601.1:0-2971 GCA_038259715.1 Longimicrobiales bacterium | reverse complement strand
GGCCGTCGACAGCTCCCTCGCGAGCACGCCTCCGGCGGCGCCCGACCCGACGATGACGAAATCCACCTCTTCGTGCGTCTGGAAGCGCACTCGCGAGGGCGACGTCAGGAAGGCCCGCCGGGTCAGCGTCCGGGGGCTCATACGTCCCCTCCCTGGCCGTTGAGGGCGGCATCCTTCGCGGCCTCCGCGTCGTAATAGCCGAACGGGGGCTGCCACGCGTGGCGGGCGTCGAAGCCGATCATCTTCCAGCCGGCCTGATCCCGGTTTCCGCCGCGCTCCGGAACGCCGAAAGTGCCCACCACCGTCAGGAAGGAGAGCATCCCGAAGACGTCCGGAGCGTTCTGCTCGAGGTCCCGCAACAACTCGTCCACGTCGGCGGCGTCCATGTCCCCGACGCCCGCCGGCAACCCCGGCAGCATGGCCCTCAGCCCCTCGACGATCCCCGGCTGCCCCGCGGCATAGTGGTCCATGAAGACGACCGCGCGCGCCCCTCGCGCCCCCGGCTCGTCGCCATCCGCGGGGATGATCCGGTCGGAGAGCGCGTCGAGCGTGCGCATCTCCTCCGCGGTCAGGATGCGGGGCGTGTCATCCTCCGCCGCCTTCGCCTCGGACGCGGAACGTGCGGCGTCCCGGCACCCGGCGAGCCCGAGCGCCATCCAGGCGCCGATCGCGGTGCCCCCGGAGCGTTCAAGGAAGTCACGACGGGTCGGCGCTGGCTGGTGCATAGTGGCCTCTCTCGACATTCGGGGGGGACGAACGCGCGGGAACCGTTTGGCAACCACGGTACGCGATAGGGGAGTTCGATGTAAGCTTTTTCTTCGCCCCCGCCCCTGCCGGTCGGCCAGACTGGACTTGCCCGATGGGCGTCCTGGCGGCAGCATCCCGAAGGAACCCCCCATCCGGAGGACCCATGAGCCCTACCGCCCTCGTGTTCGCCACCGCGCTCGCGTCCACCCTTCCCTTCACGGCCCAGACTGCTGCACGAGCGGTGCCCCAGACCCAGCAGAGCATCACGCACTACGTCCGCTATCAGGTGGACGGACGCACGTCGTACGGCGTCCTGGATGGAGAACGCATCCAGGAGATCGACGGCGATATTTTCGGGGTGAACCACCCCACGGAGCACTGGCAACCGCTCGCGGACGTCGACCTCCTGACCCCGACGCCGGCGAAGAAGGTCATTGCGGTCGGGCTCAACTACCAGACGCACCTCGGGGAGCGTGACCCGGCCGCCTATCCGGGCCTCTTCGCCAAGTATCCGACGTCGCTGATCGCCACGGGCGAGGACATCGTGCAGCCACAGGACTCGAAGAACCTGCACTACGAAGGCGAGATGGTCCTGGTCATCGGCAAGCGGTGCGAAGACGTGTCGGAAGCCGAGGCGCCGTCGTGCATCTTCGGCATCACCGCCGGCAACGACGTTTCGGAGCGCGACTGGCAAGCCAAGGACCTGCAATGGCTGCGCGCGAAGGCGTCCGACACCTTCGGGCCGGTCGGGCCGACCATCGCGGTCGGCGTGGACCCCGACGACGTGCTCGTGGAAACCCGACTGAACGGTGAGGTGCGCCAGCACCAGCGCACCACGGACCTGATCTTCAACACGGCGGAGATCGTGAGCTACATCTCGCGTTACGTCACGCTCGAGCCCGGCGATCTCATCTATACGGGGACGCCAGGAAGTACGCAGGCCATGAAGGCCGGCGACGTGGTCGAGATCGAAGTGGAGGGTGTCGGCGTGCTGAGAAACACCGTGCGACGGAAGTAACGTGAAGCGTCGCGGAGAACTCATTGCGCTGGTCCTTGTGGTCGGCGGGACGGTCCTGCTGTGGCAGGGTTGGCAGGTCGGCTTGCACGAGCCCGAGCCCGTCCGCTTCGCGCCGGTTCCCGTCGCGGCCTTCGACGCCGGCGGGACGTTGACCGACGCGTGGGCGGACTTCGACGGCGACGGCGACCCGGACCGCTTCGTCGGCTTCAACGGCGCGCCGAGCCGCCTCTACCGGAACGACGGCACCGCCGGCTTCACGGACGTGGCGGCCGAGATGCGCCTGAACGTCGAGGAGCGCGTGCGTACCTCCGCGTGGGGTGACTACGACGGGGACGGTGACCCGGACCTCCTGGTGGGTTACGCCTCCAACGGCCAGGTGCTCGCGCTCTGGCGCAACGATCGGCCGACCGGCTTCACCAACGTCACGGAGGAGAGCGGCCTCGCGCTCGACTCGGCCGCCACGCGCCAGGCGTCGTGGGTGGACGTGGACGGAGACGGGGACCTGGATCTGTTCGTGGCGCTGCGCGACGGGCCCAACCGGCTATGGCGCAACGACGGCGGGATCTTCACGGATATCACCGAGGCCACCGGCATCGGGGACCCGCGCCACTCGGTGGGAGCGGTCTGGTTCGATGCGGACGGAGACGGCGACCTGGACGTGTACGTCGCCAACATGGACGGGGACGCCAACGGGCTCTGGCTCGACGAGGGGGGACGCTACGCCGATCACGCGGCGGAGTGGGGCTTGGCCGACGGGGGCCGCGCGCTCGGCGACGAGCACCAGGGCACCGTGCGCCCGTGCGTGGTCGACTACGACAACGACGGCGACTTCGATCTCTTCACCGCGAACTACGGCGTCAACGGCCTCTTCCGGAATCCTGGCGGCCCGGGCCCATGGGAGAACGTGGCCGAAGCCGAAGGGCTCGCGCTCGACTCCTTCTTCGACACGTGCGTCTGGGGCGACGTGGACCACGACGGCACCGTCGATCTGTACGTGAACGGGACCGTCACGGAGGGCACCAGCTATCGGGACTGGCTCCTTCGCCGCCAGGACGGCGCGTTCGTGGACGTCACGCCCCCCGTGCTCCGGGTCGAGGCCGACCACGGAGCGACCTTCGTCGACTTCGACCAGGACGGGGACCTCGATCTGGCGCTCACCGGCTCCCAGGACAGTACCGGCATGCATCACCTCGAGCAGAACCTGCT
>JBBSOM010000600.1:0-2979 GCA_038259715.1 Longimicrobiales bacterium | reverse complement strand
GGCGCCCCGATTCTGAAGCACGAAACCGGTGCCGGGCACTACCACGCCCGAACCAAAGTACTCGTAGTTCGAGCAGATGAACGACACCATGTTGCCGTACTGGTCGGCGACCGACAGATAGATGGTTTCGGAGGCCGTCACCGGCTTGCCGGGTTCGGTCCGCTCGGCAGCGTGGTTCGGATCGATGAGCGCCGCGCGTGACTTCACGTACGCCGGGTCCAGCAGGCGCTGCGGGTCGATGCGCATGTACTCCGGGTCGGCCACGTACTCGGCCAGGTCGGCGTACGCGAGCTTCTTGGCCTCGATGAGCGTGTGCAGGTACTGGGCGGAGTTGTGCCCCATGCCCTTCAGGTCGAAGCCCTCCAGCATCTTGAGCATCTCGAGCGCGGCCACGCCCTGTCCGGCTGGTGGAAGTTCCCAGAGTTCGTACCCCTTGTAATCGACCGACATGGGCTCGACCCACCGGACCTCGTGGGACTTGAAGTCGTCGAGCGTGAGATACCCACCCATCGAGTCCAGGCGCTCGACGATCTGTCGCCCGAGCGCCCCTCCGTACATTTCCCCGGCCCCGTTCTTCGCGACGCGCCGGAACGTGTTCGCCAGGTCAGGGTTCCGGAACCACTGCCCGGCCTCGGGGCCCTTCCCGTCGAGGAGGAAGGTGGCGGACGCGCCTTCATCCCGTTTCAGGACGTCGACGTTGTTGCGCCAGTCCTGGGCGATGATCGGCGAGACGGGGTAGCCTTCGTCGGCGATCCGGATCGCGGGCTGCAGCACGTCCGCGAGCGACATCGTCCCGAAGCGCTCGAGCAGCGCGTTCCACCCGGACAGCGCGCCCGGCACCGTGATCGACTTGGGACCCCGGGACGGCACGGACTTCTCGCCCGCGGCGATGAGCGCCTGTGCCGACGTCTTCGAGCCCGAGCGTCCGCTCGCATCCAAACCGACCAGCCGCCCCTCCTTGGCCGACCACACCAGCGCGAACATGTCGCCCCCGATGCCCGTCATATACGGCTCGGTCACGTTGAGCACCGCGGCCGCCGCGACCGCCGCGTCGAACGCGGTGCCGCCGGCCTCCAGGATCTCGAGAGCCGCTCCGGTCGCGAGGGGCTGGCTGGTGCCCACGGCGCCACGAGGCGCATAGACGGTGGAGCGTCCCGACCGGGTAGCGGGGCTGGTTACCTGGGCCGCGGCCGGCTGGACCGCGAGCACGAGGGTGAAGAGTGCCGCGAGCGTTCGCATGGTACGTCCTTGTTGGGTCGTGCGGGTCAGGCGTCGCGTTCCAGGATGTCGACCTCGCCATCGAAGAGGTCACGGATTCGCTCTACGTCCTCACGCGTGGCGTGGGGCTCTCCCCAGTGGATCGGTACGACTACGGACGCCCCACACGCTGCCGCAGCCCGCGCCGCATCTTCAGGCCCCATCGTATAGTGACCGCCACAGGGGAGGAACGCGACGTCGCACCGGATGTCGAGCATCGAGGGGAGAAAATCAGTGTCCCCGGCATGGTAGTAGGTCACGCCGCCCACCGTGAACACGTACCCGAGCCACCCCTGCTCCTTTTGGTGGAATCGCTTGTCCAGGTTGTGCGCGGGAACGGCCAGGACATCCAACCCGTCGAGTTGAAGCATGTCGCCCGGCCGCATGAAATGGTCCGCATCGTCGAGCAGTCTCTTCATGGTGACGGGAGCCATCACCACGGTGTCGGGCGTGCGGGCCCGATCGATGTCGGACTCGCTGAAGTTGTCGTAGTGCGGATGGGTCAGGAGGATGTAGTCGGCGCGTGAGTGGTCGCCGAGGCCGATCGGATCGACAAGGATCTCCACCCCCGCCCGCCGGATGCGGACGGACGAGCCGCGAAACCAGGTGATGCCGTCGATCAAGTCACTCATCGAAGCTCCCACACCGAGTGGCGCGAGGCGGACAGAAGTGCCAAGGTAACGTCCCTCCGCGGGGGGTGACAGGTCGCTACGGTCAGGGTCTGAGTGTCCGCCAGAACCTGCTCGAGTGGCGTGACGGACGGGTCCAGTCGCGTCAGAATGGCAGTGCCCCCTGCGGTTCAGGCACGAAACGGGCACCCCGTCCATGGCTCGGATCCTGCACCTATCACCCGTCCGGCTCCCCTCTCTGTGACAATCGGACGGGGGTCGGTCACTCGAGATGAATACAGCCTCCGCCCGTTCGGGTGGGGGAACGCTGAGAGGAGATATGGGCGAGCGATTTACCCTTCCGGTCCTTCCACTCCGGGATACCGTCGTGTATCCGGGGGTGGCCGTCCCCATCTCGGCTGGGCGACCCGGGACGGTCGAAGCCGTACAGGAAGCGCTTGACGGCGACCGACGGCTGTTTGCCGTCGCCCAGCGTGAGAACGTCGATGACGCGACGCCCGAGGGCCTCTACCACATCGGGACCGTCGTTCGCATCATCCAGACGCACCGCGTTCGCGGGGGCGTTCAGCTTCTGGTTCAGGGTGAGGGACGCGCGCAGGCGCTGACGTACCAGCAGGAGGGCCAGTCGATGTTGCATGCGGTCCTACTGCCCATGGAACGACAGGCCCCGCAGAACCCGAAGGACCCCGCGTTCCAGGCACTCGACCGGGAACTTCGCGATCGGGCGGCCGAACTCGGCACGCGCAGAGGGGTGCCTGCCGAGGCCCTGAATCAGCTCATCCAGGGGGTGGACGACCCCGGCTCCTTTGCGGACCTCGTGGCGTTCTACCTGGAGCTTCCGACCGCGGAGAAGCAGAAGCTCATCGAGATGCTGGACGACGAGGAGCGCATGCGCGCCTCCCTGGTAGCGGTCGAACGCGAGTTGGCCCGCATCGACGCCCAGGAGGATATCCAGGCCAAGGTGCAGTCCGAACTCGGCGAACGGCAGCGCGAGATGCTGTTGCGTGAACAGCTCAAGGCCATCCAGAAGGAGTTGGGCGAGGAGGGAGAGCGCGACGATGTGGAAGAGTTGCGCAAGCGTCTCGAAGCCCTC
>JBBSOM010000599.1:0-2982 GCA_038259715.1 Longimicrobiales bacterium | reverse complement strand
TATGCTCCCCCCGTGGATTCGGCCAACGTGCCGCCTTCGCGCGGCCGTGGTGGCGGAAACGCGGGCCCGCCCGCGCCCGTGCAGGTGGGATATCCGACCGACCGAGATCGCGGCGGTCCGCCCCAGGGTCCGCTCGTCCTGCCGGGCTCGTACACCGTGCGCGTAACGATCCCCGGAAAGGCGCCGCTCACGGGACACGTCGTGGTCGAAGCCGATCCGCTCACGAAGTTCGGCACGGCCGATCGCGCGACCCGGCAGGCGCTCCTCATGGAGATCTATGACTGGACCAGGGCCCTGGGCGAAGCTCGCGAGGCCGTCGCCCGACTCGCCTCGCAGCACGACGCCATCGCAGCCGATGTCGGCGCCCCCGCCGATTCCCTCAACGCACGGGTGGCCAGGCTCAGCACGGACGCGGATCGTGCGTTCCGTGGCGTCGACGGCCAGCGCGGGCCGATCGAAGGGTGGAGTGGCTTGCCCAGCATCGATCAGCGGAAGGCGCTGGGCTACGCCATCGACGCCGCATCCGACGTCATCGTCGAGCTCGACAAGCTCGTCACGACGGACATTCCCGCCGCATACAGGGCCGCGGGAAAGTCGTGGACGAACGCCGTGAACAGCGTGGTCGCGCCGGGCGGCTGACCGTTAGCGCCGAGCGCCTCCGGTTGAGCGCCTGGCTGTTCCGCCGGACGCGCTTGCTGCCGCGCTTGGTCGTGACGTCGATGAGGCCGCTCTGGACGCCGCCAAGCTCGGTGCATTCCTTTCTTGTTTATACATAGCAGTCCAATGTATACTACCTCTATGTATCGACCCTTCTTCAACCCCTACCCGGATCGTCAGTGGGCATGGACATCGGGAAAGACCTCGTCGCCGCATCGGCCACACCGCTGGTCCTGGCCATCCTCAGCGAGGGGGAGAGCTACGGCTACGCGATCATCAAACGCGTCGACGAGCTTTCCGGCGGCGAACTGCAATGGGCAGACGGCATGCTCTACCCCGTGCTTCACCGGCTTGAACGCAACGGCTGGGTGAAGGCTACGTGGGGCAGATCCGAGACGGGGCGTCGGCGCAGGTACTACCGCCTCACTGATCTGGGATCACAGGAGTTGGCCGCCCAGGGGCGGCAGTGGCAGGTCGTGAACAGGGCGCTCCGCGCAACGCCTTTCCACTCGTTCCAGGGAGCGCTGCAGGGGACCTGACAGCGCCACCCAGGAGGCGTACACGTGCTCGATGAACGTATCGGTGAATGGCGGTCGTACCTACGCCGTCGTCAGGCCCTCGACGCCGTGGACGCGGACGAACTCGAAGACCATCTCCGCCACCAGGTCGCGGATTGGAGAAAGGCAGGTTTGAACGAGGAGGAGGCGTTCCTCATCGCGGTCAAGCGCCTGGGCGACCTCGACACCTTGTCGCGGGAATACGCTCGGGAATACTCGGAGCGACTCTGGAAACGGCTCGTCCTCGCTCCAGATGAGGGAGGGACGGGCAGGGGCTTGAATCGGGAAGCCGCGGTGGCCGTCGGCCTGGCCGTGGCGGCCGCGGTGGCCATCAAGGCCCCTGCGCTGTTCGGTCTGAGCATCGCCGGCCCCGAGGGGGCAACCCCGTTCTACGTCCACAACTTCAGCCTTTTCGTGCTCCCCTTCCTGGCTGGATTCTTCGCGTGGAAGCGGGGCCTGGGCGGCGCCGGCCAGGTGTGGCTCGCCGCCCCCTTCGTTCTGGCGACCGTGGTCATGAATGCCATCCCCTTCACCCCTGGGGGAGACACCGAGGTCCTGGCGGCACTGCACCTTCCCATGGCCCTGTGGCTCGCCATCCTCGTCGGGTATTCCGGCGGAGCCTGGCGGGACCACGGCCAGCGTATGAACTACGTACGCTTCTCCGGTGAGTGGTTCATCTACTTCGCCCTGATCGCCATGGGCGGCGGCGTCCTGATGGGGCTTACCATGTTCATCTTCGGGGCCATCGGCCTGGACGCGGAAACGCTCCTGCAGTCGTGGATACTCCCCTGCGGTGTCATGGGCGCGGTGATCATCGCCGCCTGGCTGGTGGAGGCCAAGCAGAACGTGGTCGAGAACATGGCCCCGGTACTCACCATGCTCTTCACTCCGCTCTTCACCCTCCTGCTCGTGGCCTTTCTCGGCACGATGGTATTCACTCGTAGCGGGATCAACGTCGAGCGGGAGGTGCTCATCGGCTTCGATCTCCTGCTGGTCCTGGTTGTGGGACTGCTGCTCTACGCCATTTCGGCGAGGGACCCCCATGCCGAACCCGGCTTCTTCGACGGCCTGCAACTGGTCCTGGTGGTCTGCGCGCTCGCGGTCGACGCCCTGGCCTTGTGGGCCATCCTGGCACGAATCTCCGAGTTCGGGTTCAGCCCCAACCGCGTGGCCGCCCTTGGGGAGAACCTCATTCTGGTGGTGAACCTGAGTGGGTCCGCCGTCCTCTACGTCCGCATTCTCGGACGGAGGACCGGATTCGGGCCTCTCGAGCGGTGGCAGACCGCCTATCTGCCGGTGTACGCGGCGTGGGCGTGGGGGGTGGTGCTGGTGTTCCCCCTGGTGTTCGGCTTTCGGTAGGGGCCACCCCGACGCTCGGGCCTCAGAGCGCCTCGATCTCCATCTCCACGGCGGCCCATTTCTCCGTCCAGGCATCGACGGACGCCTGCATCTCGGCCCGTTCCTCCTGCAGCCGAGCGACCGCCTCCGGCGGCGTCGTTTCGAAATACCCCGGTTTGCAGAAGGCCTGGTCGATCTCGGCGACGCGGGCTTCGGTGGCCTCGATGCGTTCGGTCAGGGCGTCCCGATTCCGGGTCAGCCGGTTGCGCATCACATCGGGCTCGACCGCGGACGGCTTCGGTTCCCGTGCGCGACCGTTCCGCTCACCTCCCGACTTCCTGCTCTGCTTCTCCGTGCGCGCCTTGAGGACCACCGAATCCGCATCCAGGTGGTCATCCCCACAGTCGTGGACATACTCGTCGTAGGTCCC
>JBBSOM010000598.1:0-2999 GCA_038259715.1 Longimicrobiales bacterium | reverse complement strand
TTCAATCAGGACAACGGCACAGGACGCGTGGTGAGCATGAGCGCGTCCGGCTTCGTGGACGCCGGCGGTCCGCTGGCCTCCTGGCTCGCCCGGGTCCCGGGCGAGGTCACGGGCAACATCAATGCCAGTTTCCCGGGCATGCCGTCGGGCGGCGGCACCGACCACGCCTCGTTCGTGTGCGCCGGGGCGCCGGGCTTTGGTCTCGGCGCCTTGAACTGGGACTACGGATCGCTCACCTGGCATACCCAGCGCGACACCTTCGACAAGCTGGTTTTCGACGATCTGAAGAACAACGCGGTGCTCGTGGCCTCCTTGGTCTACCTTGCCTCGGAAGACCCGGGGCGCGTGGGCCGTGAGCGACGGGTCATGCCGACAAATCCCCGTACGGGCCAGCTGTCCGAGTGGCCCGCGTGTGGTGCGGCGGTGCGCGACAGCCGGAATAGCCCGCGGATGCAGTAGGCGTCCGCGGGCCTTCCGGCCTCGACGGGGCCCTCGCTACATCGCGTAGAAGAACTCCTCCCGGACCACCTTGCCGTCGCTCACGGTGTAGTGGGCGACCTCCTCCATCTTGAACCGCTTGTCCTCGGGCTTGAACGTCACGTCGAACTCGAAGAGCGCACAGAAGCGGTCGTCCCCGTGCGGAAACGGGCCGCGGACCGACGTGCCGTGGACCTCGTGGTTGTCGGCCCACCACTTATTCTTGCCCCGCACCGCCTCGATGCCGTGCGACGTGCGGTCCTCGCCCGAGGGCGCCGCGGCCTCGACGCTCACTACGTCGTCGGCGTAGAGTTCGTTGATCGCGTCCATGTTCCGGCCTTCCTTGCAGAGCGACACCAGCCGCTCGCCGATTTCCTTCGCATTCATCCGCGCATCCTCGGTCGGGGGAGGTCCACGTGCCCGATGCCCGGCGGCTCCGGCGCGTGGTCGTACCCAAGGTACGCCGGAGGGAGGCGGTGATTTCGCCGTCAGTCCGAGACGCGGCCGACCAGGAAGGGCTGTGTGGTGGGGCCGGGCGAACCGCCCGCGGGCTCCTCGGTTACAGCCGTCACCGCGAAGTCGATACCGGTCGGTACTGTGAGCGCGACCACGGCTCGTCCGTCCGCGCCGGTATCGAAAATGCCCAAGGAGACCGGCGTGCCTCCGTCGGGGATGCCCCAGAGCTGGTAGGTACGGCCCTCCGGTGCCGGCGGCAGTTCAGCCACGGACAGCACCACGCGGGCACGTGACGGGCTCCAGATAAGTCGGGCCGACGGAGGCCGGTCCGTCGAGACCAGGCGGGCCTCGCGCGCGTCGACTCCGAGCACCAGCGCGAGCAGGGAGTCGCGCGCGGCGAGCTCGGCTGCCTGCTCGCCGCTCGTGGCCTCGAGCGTCGCTACGCGGGCCCGGAGGTCGAGCACGCGCCCGCGGGCCGACCACCAGCCGAAGAGGCTGACCGCGGCCACGACAGCGGCCGCCGCCCAGGCGAAGCGCGTCCGGCCCGCTGCGGGTCGGGGTGGGGGGCCATCCGACTTCCGACGGGCTGCAAGGTCGTCCACGGCCTCCGGCGGACGGGCCGCGCGCGCCGCTTCGAGCACCTGATCCCGGAGGCCTGCCGGCGGCTCGGCCTCCGAAAGCGCGGCCGACATCGCGGCGACCGTGCTCTCGTAGCGGGCGAGCTCCTCCTGACAAGAACGGCAGTCCGCCAGGTGCGCCTCAAAGGCGAGGGCCTCGTCCGCGTCCAGCGCGCCGAGCGCGTAGGCCGCCACCGCGTCGTGGATCGTCTCGCTCATGCTTCCCCCTCGCGCGCCAAAGGAGCGAGCGCGTCCCGGAGACTCCGCATCGCGGATCGGATCCGGCTCTTCACCGTCCCGAGCGGCTCATCCAGCCGCTGGGCGACCTCCCGCTGACTCAGTCCCTCGAAGAACGCCAACTCGACGGCCTTCCTCTGCACGTCCGGAAGGCCCGAAAGCGCCTCCCCCACGCGGCCACGCAGTTCCGACACTTCGGCGCCCCGCTCCGGGTCCGGGCCGGGCCGGGAGACCGGAATCGCAAAGGAGCCCCCGTCCATGGCCGCGGAACGTTCGACGCGAGCGGCCCGGCGGCCCCGGGAGCGCACGCGATCCAGCGACCGGCTCCGCGCCAACGTGAGGAGCCACGCCATCACGGCGCCCCGTCCGGCGTCGTACCGGCCGGCCGACGTCCAGACCTGGACGAACACATCCGTGGTCACCTCGTCGGCGTCCTCCGCCTGGCGCACCACCGCCCGCGCGACCGCGTAAACCTGGCGGGCGTGCCTGTCGTACAATTCGGCCAGGGCCGCCTCGTCGCCGCCGGCCATGCGCTTCACGAGGAGCGCGTCCTGGGATCCTGCGGAAGGGTCGAGGGGCATCGCGTGGAGGTCGAAATGGCGGCGGAAAGTGGCAAGATCACCCTCCAGGGATCGAATGGCAATGACTGGCGGGCTAACGCCAGGGAAGCTTCGACAAGGGGCCGGCAGCAATGAATCGCCGCCGGCCCCTCGCGTTCGGTCCAGGCAGCCGTGTCGATATAACTCGGCCGCACACCCGCGACTTTACCCGACGATGAATTGCCCCGCGATTTGGAGCACTTGATCCGTCGTGAGCGGCTCATCGAACGCTTCGGAGACGGCTTCATTTCCAACGGACGTGATACTGATGCCGAGTTGGGTCAACTGTTCCTCACCGGCGTACACCGCCTTCACGGCCGCCGGCGCGTCGGGTTGGTTCAACGGAATCCATCCCTGACTTCCGTTGAGCCGCCGGACTCGGGCCGCGTGCCGGGCCTCGACTGAATGGATGGTCAGCGCCGCGGTGAGCACCGGGCCGTTCCCCAGGAGCGCGGGGGCCTGTCCCTTGTACGCGCGGACGCCGGTGTCCTCGAACGCCTGCGCCAGGAGGCGGAACGTGGCGTAGTCGTCGAAGGGCGCGAAGGCGCCCCCGACCGTGAAGTCGAACGTGGGCTCGGACACAGCGTTCGAGCCGAGCTGCTGACGCAGGAAG
>JBBSOM010000597.1:0-3000 GCA_038259715.1 Longimicrobiales bacterium | reverse complement strand
GATCGCGGCGAAGGAGCGCGACCCGAGGGCCAGGCGTGACTCGATCCGGGTGAACGAGTTGGCTGCGACAAGCTCCATCCGCGCCTGATCCTCGCGGAGTTCGCCGACATCCGCGTGGAGCCCGCCAACTTCGGTCCGGAGTTCGCCGACATCCGCGTGGAGCCCGCCAACTTCGTTCCGGAGTTCACCCACTTCGCCGCGGAGTCCACCGACTTCGACGCGGAGCTCACCGACGTCCGTGTGGAGTCCACCGACCTCGCCGCGAAGTTCACCGACCTCGCCGCGGAGTCCCCCGACTTCGCCGCGGAGTCCCCCGACTTCGCCGCGGAGCTCACCGACGTCCGTGTGGAGTCCACCGACCTCGCCGCGAAGTTCACCGACCTCGCCGCGGAGTTCACCGACATCCGTGTGGACCCCGCCAACTTCGCCCCGAAGCGCACCGAGCCCGTCGTCCACTCCGTCGAGGCGCGTGTGGACCTTCTGGAGCTCTCCGGAAAGGAAGTGCCGGAGTTCAGCGATCTCGGACGGGGTCATGATCGAAGCGTCGGTCGGGGATGGGCAGACGGTCGAAAACTACGCCCCCTCCCCGGGCGGGGCCATGTCTGGTTGGGTCCTCGATCAGCCTGTGGTCGACCGTTGGTACACACCTATCAGGTTCGGCAGGTGCGCGCTATCCTGATGAAGTATGGGTTAGGCGCTGAGCCGCCCGAGGATGCGCCGGAGTGACCTGCATGTTCAAATACGAACTCATCGTGTGCTGGAGTGCGGAAGACCAGGCGTTCGTCGTCGAGGTTCCCGAACTACCGGGTTGCATGGCGCATGGAGCAACGCCCTCCGAGGCGGTCGCGAGCGCTCAGGACGCGATCGCCCTCTGGATCCGGACCGCCCGAGAGCTCGGTCGAACCGTCCCGGAACCCGCTGGTCGTCGGCTCCTCCGCGTCTGACCCCCCTGGATCCGCGGGGTGGCCCATCGGTAATGGGTAATTCCAGCACTACCACGCTTCCAGGAGAGGCCGATGCCGACGGCGGCCCCGGATCACCCGTGGGTACACCGCTGCACCCCGCCTGCGGCCTCAGGCGCGCCGACGTCCCGGCACCAGGCGCCTCAGGTCTTCCTTCGTCGCGGCCCACTCGCGCTGGAGAGCCTGTGCTTCGGGGTCATCGTCCTGGTTCTGCGACACATGTCGCACGAACGCGATGCCAAGGCCTATCATCCCACCGAGAATCATGCCCAGCAACCCATCGAGGACGGTGCCGCGCGGCTCACGGCGGGGAGGCACGATCGGGTACTCCAGAACCGTGATGACCGGGGTGTCTCGAACCTCCCGGATGCGCGCCTGTTCATACGCTTCCATCAAGCCGGAGTACACGCCCTGTCGCATCGTGACCCCGCGTTGGAGCCGGTCGTAGCGGAACTGGAGCTCGGGCGAGTTGGAAAACTGGCGGTTCTGTTGAAGAAAACCCTGAAGCGAATCCTCCGCGGCCTGCAGGTCGGCCTTGGAAGCAGCGACTCGCCCGTCGAGGAACTCCCGCTCCGCCTGCGCCTGCGATCGCCTCGTCCGCAGGTTGAAGCTCTGCATCGCGTCGAGCAATGCGGACGCGACTTGCTCGGAAATCTCGGGCCAGTGTGTCGTGACGGAGAGGGAGACCACGTTGCTTTCACGGCTGACATCAGAGGAAACAACATCCTTCTGCACCTCCTCGATGCCACGGTCGAGTCTTTCGGCCGGGGTGTCGCCCCTCACATCCAGAAGGTCCAGAAGCGAAACCTGCTCCGCTCCGGCCCCATCATCGTTGGGGAGGTCGTACGATCGACTCACCACCGATGTCAGCACCTCTCTCGAAGTCAACAGCTCCTGATAGAACTGGGGGGTCTCCGCTCCTCCGCTGCCGGGAATCGCAAACCCGAACTGGCTGGCCAGCCCTGCGAGGCCCGAAGCCGAAGCACTCGCATCCTGACTGATGAACGAGGCCGACGACTTGAAGTCCGGCCGTGACAGGACGGCGAACAGGACTCCGAGCGCACCACCGATCAAGACCGCCTTCAGAAGGGTCCGCCGGCTACCCAACAGCAGCACACCTACGGCTGCCAGAGAGACTTCGTCGTCGTAGCCTGTCTCCGTCCGCCTATCGACAGTCGGAGCGCCCAGGTCAGCGCTCATCGGTGGATGGCAATGATGAGCGTGGCCATCGTGGACGTCACAGCCAGGATCCGCGTCAGCGCACTATTCCAGTCAAACCCGGCTGAACTTTCGGGGCGCGTCGGTACGAAGACCGTGCTGCCGGGTCGGACGTCCGGAGTGCTATACGTAAGGCCCAGGAAGCGCTTGACCGTGGACCGCGAGCCGTTGGCGTATTCCACGCTGATGCGGCTCTTCTCGGCACCTGGCCGTGTGCCCCCTGCCGCCGAAATTGCGTCGCCGAGCCCCATGCCGGGGCGATAGACCACGCGCGTGTCGAACTCCACAGCCCCCCGAACAAGTACCGTGGCATCCGACACCGGTACCACCAGCCGATCCCCATCCGCCAAAACCGGATCACCCCTCCCACCCGGACTCGCCAGAACGCTCAGAAGATCAACGCCGACCGTGATACTGTCGCGGATCAGTCGGAAGCCCTCCGGAAACGCCTGCGATGTCAGCCCTCCCGCTCGAGCGAGCACGGACGAGAGGCGCTCGTCCATCCGCTGGAGCACGTACGTGCCGGGTGTGAGAACCTCTCCGACAACCTGAACGCGGCGAAGCTCCCGGAAATCAGGGGCTGCCCGGACGTACACCTCGTCGCCATTCTCCAGAGCCACGCTTTCGGCCGGAGGAAGCGCCGCCGGAAGCGGGCCGAGAGAATCCCTGAGAAAGGGCCCCGGTTCAGGGAGTTCACTTGAAAGCCCCACCCGACGAGAGGAACTGGTGATCACGCCATCTCCGGCGCCTTGCACCGTCGTCACCACTTCTGCTAGTCGTGGATCGGCCCCGTAGGCCAGCCCACCTGCGAGAAGCACCG
>JBBSOM010000596.1:0-3014 GCA_038259715.1 Longimicrobiales bacterium | reverse complement strand
GGTCGCTCGGACATCCCTCTGACGCCCGCCGGCGAAGACGAGGCCAGGAGGCTCGCGCCTCGCCTGGCGGACGTGCCGTTCTCCCACGTTTGGACGAGTCCGAGCCGGCGCGCCCGGCGCACCTGTGACCTGGTGGGCCTTGGCACCCGGGCTCAGGTCGACACGGACCTCGCCGAATGGGACTATGGCGCGTACGAGGGCCTACGCTCGGCCGACATTCGCGAGGGGCGACCGGACTGGAACGTATTCGTAGATGGGTGCCCGGGCGGCGAATCGCCGACGCAGGTGTCCGAGCGCGCCGATCGCCTGATCGAACGACTCCGTTCGGTGGAAGGCACGGTCGCGCTGTTCTCGCACGGTCACTTCGGGCGTGTGTTGGCGGTACGCTGGATCGGGGTGCCGGTGGTCGAAGGCCAGCACTTCCTGCTCGATACCGCGACGCTGAGCCTTCTCGGGAGTGACCCGCACCACGCGGCAAGGCCGGTCATCGCAGCGTGGAACACCACCGGGGACGCCCCGCTCAGGTCGAACGCCGCTTCCTCATGAGCCCTTCCTGGGCGGTGGACGCCACCACCTGCCCGTCCCGTGTGAAGAACGTTCCCCGGGCGAAGCCGCGCGACCCGGCCGATACCGGCGAATCCGAAACGTAGAGCAGCCAGTCGTCGATGCGGAACGGCCGGTGGAACCACATGGAGTGGTCGAGGCTGGCCACCTGATAGGCCGGGTCACGGAATCCAACACCGTGGGGGTTGAGGGCCGCACCCAGCAGGCCGTAATCGGAGGTGTAGGCCAGCACCGCCTGGTGGGAGATCAGGTCGTCGCCCAGGCGGCCGACCGTCCGGACCCAGAAGGCGCGACGAGGAGGTCGCGGAGTGGGATGGAAGGGGTCGCCCTGGTCGATCATCCGGAAGTCGAGCGGCCGGTCCTGCGTCAAGACCGGGCGTAGCGGCTCGGGAATCTCCGCCGCGTGCTCCCGGATGACGTCGAGTTCGGGAGGCAGGTCCTCCGGCTCGGGTACGTCGGGCATGTCGACCTGGTGCTCCATCCCCTCCTCGGGACGATGGAAGGAAGCCGACAGATTGAAGATCGCATGGCCATGCTGGATCGCGGTCACGCGCCGCGTCGAAAAGGAGCCCCCGTCGCGCAGGCGGTCGACGAGGTAGATGACCGGCACGGCCAGGTCCCCGGCCAGGATGAAGTAGCCATGCATCGAGTGGACCGGGCGATCTCCTTCAACCGTCCGCTGTGCGGCGAGGAGCGCCTGGGCCAGTACCTGTCCACCGTATAGGCGTGCCGTGCCGATGTCTCGATTCCGGCCGCGGTAGATATCCTGCTCGATGCGCTCGAGATCGAGCACCGCGACAAGGTCCCGGGCGGTGAACGTCAAGACTTCCTGGCCTTCCACGCAGCCAGGACGGCCTCCTCCTTGTCCGGCGCGAGCCCCGCCCTCAGCGCCGGCGCGTCGCCCGGGCGCGCCTTCCACCAGGCCAGGGTGTCCCGCGCCGTATCCGCCAGCGGACGGAAGTTGAGTCCCGCGGCGATGGCTTTGCTGCAATCCCAGTCGCTGAAGCCCAGCGTCTCCGGGCCGGGATAGACCCAGAGGGGCATCTCGATCCAGCCGCCCACCTTCTGCTCCCGGAGGAAGTCGGCGTCGACCCACCTGAACGAGACGTCCGTGGAGGTCACCGCCTTGATCCCGTACAGGGTCTCGGCCATGGTCAGAGGAGAGTTCGGCCCCGTCGCGTTGTACGTGCCCGACGCCTCCTGCTCGATAAGGTCGACGAGGAAGCGTCCCAGGTCCCGAACGTCCACGATCTGGACGTGGTCGGTGCCGTCGCCGGGCGCCAGCACCTCACCTCCCCGGTCGATGCGCACGGGCCAATAGGTGAAACGGTCGCTCCTGTCGCCCGGCCCGACGATGAGGCCCGGCCGGACCACCAGGCCACGATCCCCGAACGTGTCGTGGACGATCCGCTCTGCCTCGGCCTTGTTGGGGCCGTAGGCCCTCCCACCGGAGGCCGCCGCGTCCTCGATGGCTTTCACATAATCCGCGTGGCTGAAGACTGCGCCGTCCTCCGTCTGGCCGACGATGCTGTTGTCCGAATGAGCGGAGATGGTGGACACGAACAGGTAGCGTCCCGAGTCCTTGAGGACGTCGGCCGTCGATTGGACCCAGGTGGCGATGCTCGCAGAGGTGTCCATGACCGCATCCCACCGGCGGCCCTTCAAGGCTTCGAGGTCCGGGGCGGCCCGGTCGCCCACGAGCCTCTCCACGTCGGGAAAAAGCTCGGGATTGGTTTCCCCTCGATTGAACAGGGTCACGGTGTGACCCCGCGCCAGCGCGTATTCCACTTCGGCCGGCCCCAGGAATCCCGTTCCTCCGAGCATGAGGATCGACAGGGGTTTGGACGCCCTGGAGACGGAGACGGGCTGCGATCCCGGAGCGACATCCGGGCGGGCCTCCGCGGCGTCGCCGGATGCCTGCGGGACGGAAGAATCGCACCCCAGGCCCAGCCCCACGCCCGCCACGGCCGTGGTGATCAGGAAATCGCGTCGGTTCGCCATGATGCTGTGTCGAGGCCCCGCATTCCCACAATCGCGGGTCCCCCTCTCCTTATGGGTGAACAATGTGCAGCGGGAATGTGGCCAACCCGGGCGCGAATCGCACCCAGCCCACGACGTGGCGGCTCGTCAGATGCGCGGATTCGGGCGCGCCTCTCCTGCGCGCGCGCTCTGATCCGTATCAGCCTTCCACGAAGACCACGACCGTCTCTGGTCGCACCCCATCATGTTTCATGGCGGCCGCAACCGCCGCGCTCTTCATTACCGCGTCGAAGGCATCCATGTCCTCGACATCCATCGACAGCGCGACACGATTGCTGTCGTCGGGATGAACGAACGTGGTGATATTGGACGCCACACCAGCAAAAACCTCTTCTCTCTTCGGCGATGCCAGCCAGCGAGCGACATTTTCGACTTCGTGCGTAGCGATCAGTTTCGGCATGACAGACCCC
>JBBSOM010000595.1:0-3019 GCA_038259715.1 Longimicrobiales bacterium | reverse complement strand
GCAATTCGGGCAACATGATCGACGGAGCCTTCATGGGCGGACCTCAGGGACCGCGCCTCGTGGTCGGTGTGGAACGACATCCGGATCACGGGCGACTCGCCCGCCCGGCGAGTACGCAGATCCACGCGAGCGTGTGTGGCTTGTGTGGCTTCGTCGAACTCTACGCCAATCAGCCGGGTGAACTGTACAATGCATATTCTCACGCCTCGCGGCAGTCGAACGACCCGGCGGGCGACCGGCAGGTACGAGGTGAGCCGGACGTGAGGTAGGACCGCATGGGTTTCGACCATCCCACGCCGGGCCTTCGGATCGGCGTCGACCTCGGAGGCACGAAGATCGAGGCCCTGGCCCTCGCGCCAGGGGGCAGGGAATTGGCGCGCATCCGCGTTCCCACGCCGAAGAACTACGAAGAAACGCTGGAAGCATTGGCGTCGCTCGTGCAACAGGTCGAACGCGCGGCGGGGAAGCACGGAACGGTTGGCATCGGCATTCCCGGCTCCCTCTCGCCAACCACGGGGCTCGTGAGGAACGCAAATTCGGTCTGGCTGATCGGACACGCATTGGACGCGGACCTGGCCAAGCGGCTGGAACGTCCCGTGCGCATCATGAACGACGCGAACTGCTTCGCGCTCTCCGAGGCTATCGACGGAGCAGGCCGTGGCGAAAAGCTCGTGTTCGGGGTCATCCTCGGAACCGGGGTCGGTGGCGGGATCGTGCTCGACGGACGGCCGGTACGCGGTAAGCAGCTCATCGCCGGGGAGTGGGGGCACAATCCGCTTCCCTGGCCCCGGGACCACGAGCGCCCGGGAGCTGCATGCTACTGCGGGAAGCGCGGGTGCATCGAGACGTTCCTGTCGGGCCCCTCCTTCGCCCGCGATCACCGGGCCGCCACAGGCCGTGACTGGATCCCCCGGAACATCGGCGAGGAGGTGCACCGCGATGCGGGAGCGGCGGATGCGTACGCACGGTATGTCGAACGGCTGGGGCGCTCGCTCGCACTGGTGGTCAACGTCCTGGACCCGGACGTGATCGTGCTCGGCGGTGGGCTCTCCAACCTGCCGAGGCTGGCCGCGGACACCCAAGCCGCGCTGGCTCCGTGGGTCTTCACGGACGAGGTGCGGACCCGGGTGGTCGGGAACATCCATGGTGATTCGAGCGGGGTGCGTGGCGCGGCGTGGCTCTGGGCCAACGAGGACCCGATCTGACCAGGTGGAAGAAAGACGCGCGCGCCCGCTCAGCCCATGCGCGGAATCGTCATGTTGTCCAGGAAGAGACGGTCCCCGGAGGACAGCGAGTCGATCCCATCGTGGTCCACGACGCCGAGCAGCCGCCGAACCTCGTCACGGTTGAGCGGATGCAGCTTTCTCACGTTGATGCGTCCCCACCGGTCGCGGTCTTCCTGGTTGCGCACGCCCAACGACGAGTAGGCGGAGTTCGGTAGCTCCACCCGTCGCCGCGCGGACATGCGATGCTTGCGCCAACTCCGATACCAGACTCGAAGTCCCACGCCCATGCCCACGCCGATGATCAGGGCTGGAATCCAGGTAGTCATCTTCCGATCACGGCCGCGAAAACCCACTCCCGGTGACCCCCGTGGTCACCTCTCTCATTCTATGAAGACGACGACCGATGGGGAAAGGTTGCAGGGGTCCGGTTCCGTTGGACCGGAGCCCGCAGCACAATGCGCCCCGCGCCGGCTGCGGCGGGCCGGAGCGCCGCAGCTCCACTCCCGGCGTCGTCGCGCACCTCGAGGACCGCATCGAACAGTTCGGGTCTTGCATCGACGGCGTCTCCCCGGGACACCAGGACGATGCGCGGGACCTCCCGAAGAAGCTTCCGCAGCAGTACGAGTACCCGAATGGCTCCCTCGGCCTCCAAGCGGTCGAAAGGCTCTTCCAGAACGAGGCTTCCAAGGATCCTTCCCCCGCCGGCCACCAGGGAGACCGCGGCCAGCCGCACGGCCATCCGTCCGACCGCCAGATCCTCCTCGGAGAGCGGCGCGAGCACGCCGGTGTCCCCCTGGAGTTGCGCCGAGTCATCGCTCCACGTGATCGCGAGGATGCGTCCTCCCGACAGCCGTCCCAGATAACGGGACGCGCGCGGGAGCAGAAGTTCGCGGGCTCGGGCCATACGGGCGTCCCGCACACGCCGGAGCGCGAGGACGACCTCACCGAGCGGGCCTTCGACCCGTGGCATCACCGTATCGGTCACGTCCAGATCGTCCAGACGCGCGCGTAGCAGCTCCACACGCTCCGAAGTGGCTTCGAGCGCGGCGTGCAGACGCAGCGACCCACCCTCGAGCTCCTGGAGATGGGCCGGCTTCAACTCGAGCTGCTCCCAACGGCGCTTCCACCAGCTTCCGTCCTGGACGATCGCTTCCCATTCCTCATGGAGTTCGCCGAGCACCTGGTCGTAGTGGGTCGCGAGCGTCCGGCCGCACGTCGGGCACGGAGCGTCCGGACCCGCGGACTCCATCTGTCGGATCCGCGCTTTCAACTCCCGTGCGCGATCACGGTAGGCATACAGCGTGGTCTCCGCATCCTGGCGCTCACGATGCCAATCCATGGTGGCCACCTCGAGGTCTCCGTCGACCTCTGCGGTGTCCGCACGGAGGGTGCGCAGCTCCCGCCCGGCCGACCGCAGCTCCGCGTACACCAACTCGGGATCGGCGCGCACGGCGCCGCCGCGCTGGGCACCGACGCGCTCAGGAGAAGGCGAGGCCGGGGGCTCGTCCGGCTCACGAGCACCCAGGTCGCGCGCCCGCTCCAGCGCCGCGGATACAACGTTCATACCCCGGACAAAGGCCACGACATCCTCGGCCTGGTGCACGGCGCCGTCGAGGGTCTCCCCACCCTGCCCGGCCCAGAAACGTCCGACCGGACCCTCGGGTCGTCCACTTTCGATCAGGAGGGCGGCTACGGCCCGTCGGGAGCGCCCGGCGCCACCGATGATCGCGGTGAGGCCAGGCTGGATGGACATGCTCACCCTGCCGACCCCCGGGATGTCACCGTCCACGGTT
>JBBSOM010000594.1:0-3027 GCA_038259715.1 Longimicrobiales bacterium | reverse complement strand
GTCGGTGATCGGCCAGGGGAGCAGGAAGTCGACGGAGACGCCCGGGCTGAAGATCGACGAGAAGTCGAAGGACGCCGGAAGCACGCCGACGACCGCGTATGGCTCGTCATTCAGCGTGACGGTCTTGCCGACGATTGAGGGATCGGCCGCGAAGCGTCGCACCCAGAAGCCGTGCGACAGCATGACGGCCTTCGGTCCGCCCCACTGCCCCTCGTCCGGCGTGAAGTCCCGGCCGACCTGCGGCTTCACGCCGAGTACATCGAGGAAGTCGTCGGCCACACCGGCACCGACGAGACGCTCGGGCTCGTCGGCGCCCGTGAGCGTGTAGGCGCTCTGGTCGAAGAAGGCGTTGTATCCCGTGAGCCCCTCGAACGACTTCGCCCGTTCGCGGAAGTCGCGCAGGTTCGACGTGCGCGACGTGAATGCGGACAACGAAGTCTGCCCCGGCTCCGAGGCGTTGGCGACCCAGACGAGTTGGCCCGGATCCTCGAAGGGGAGCGGCGCCAGGATGAGCGGCTTGAGCACGCTGAAGACCGACGTTGTCGCGCCGATGCCGAGGCCGATCACGACGGCGGTGAAGAGCGCGAAGGCCGGCGAGCGCCGCAGGGTGCGAAGGGCGTACGCCGCGTCCTGGACCACGTTTCGGACCAAGGCGCCCAGGGGGGAGGAGCCGTTCATCGGGGTGTCTCCGAGGAAGATCGGTCGAAAGAGTTGGATGATGCGTTTCGTGGGACGCGCCACCGTGCGTTCCCACGTCCGTGCGCTCCAGCGGCCACAAGCGAGCAGCACGGCTTCGCGCACATACCAGCGGCGCGCCGCACCGGCGCCGCGGCTGCGCGCAAGGCGCACGAAGTCCTCGTGGAGGTCGCCCAGGATCGTCGGGCCGGCCCGCTTGTCGTCAAGCGAGCGCTCGAGCAGCCGGCGTGCGAATTCGGGAGGCGAAAGCTTCATCGCGCGCCGCAGAGGCGGATGCTCGCGGTGGGGGCCGGCATCACGTTTACGCCTCGTCCAGTACGGCGTCGAGCCGGTCGAAGTAACCGACCAGGACGTCGCGGGCCTCACGGACCGCGGTGCGGCCTTCCTCTGTGACCAGAAGACGGCGCATGGGGTGGCCGCCGCGCTCAGGAACCCCGCTGGCTTGGATTTCCCAGGTCAGGAAGCCCTTCTCCGTGAGGCGGTCGATGGTCCGGTAAAGCGCCCCACGGGTCACGTTGCGGCCCGCGTGCTTCTCCAGATCGTCGCGTACGCGGTTGGCGTAGGGAGCGTCGGCCTGGCGCAGGATCGCCATCAGAAGCAGCAGTTCGAACTCACCGAGCTTGGTCATGGGATGGCCGTTGAAGAGGTCGCGTTTCGTGGAGCGCAAGAGCGTGGATCAACCGGGTCGAGTCGCACCGTAGTCTACTTTCTATTCTACGAAGAGGTAGGTCCGGGAGTTTCAGGCGTCTGCGTGCATAGCGTGCATAGATGGTTGCGTGCGCGCGGGTCAGTCCACGGGACCCGATTGCCGGTCGTCCGCCCGCGTCGCACGTTGAAGCGTCCGCTCCCGCTCGGGCGCCGATCCATTCCAACAGCTTCCGAGGTTCCTCGCGATGCACCGCCGCCGTTCGCTTCCCGCCGTCCTGCTCCGCGGTGCGCGCGCCGCTGGCGCCGCCCTTCTGTGCATCGCGGCGCCCGCCGGGCTGACGGCGCAGGGCACGAGCGCCACGCCGGGCGTGCGCTATGCCGCAGCGCAGACCACGGGCGCCGAGCGCCGGCCCATCGCGGTGAAGGACATGTTCAGCGTGCAGCGTCTCGGCTCGCCGCAGGTCAGCCCGGACGGCGCGTGGATCGCGTACACGGTCTCGCACACATCACTCGAGGACGAGAAGAGCTACACACGGGTCTGGATGGTGGCGTCCGCGGGCGGCGACGCAGTGCCGCTCACCGCCGAGAAGAAGTCGGCGTCGAGCCCGGACTGGAGCCCGGACGGCAAGTACATCTCCTTTCTGGCCTCCCGTGACAGCGGCAAGACCCAGGTGTGGGTGCTCGACCGCCGCGGGGGCGAGGCGTGGCCGCTGACCGACGTGACGCAGGGAGTCAGCGGGTATGAGTGGAGCCCGGACGGGACCCGGCTGTTGCTCACGATCCGCGACGCCGACCCAAAGGACGATCCGGATGCGAAGCACGACGCCAAAAAGAACGCCCCGAAGGATCCGTGGGTGATCGATCGCCTCCAGTTCAAGCGCGACAACGTGGGTTACCTGACCGGCGACCTGCATACGCACCTGTACGTGTTCGACGTCGCGACGAGGGCTCTGCGCCAGATCACCACGGGGCGCTGGGACGAGGGTCAGGCAACGTGGAGCCCGGACGGTACTCGCATCGCCTTCTCCTCGACCCGCACCGAGGACCCGGACGCCGATCCGAACTCGGAGATCTGGCTGGTTGAGGCGGACATCTCCGATGCGACCGACGCCCCGACGCGCGTCACCGACAACCCGGGCGCCGACGGCGAGCCGGCCTGGAGTCCGGACGGGAGGTCGATCGCGTACGTGACGACAACCGACGTGAAGGCGATCTGGTACGCGACGTCCTATCTGGCGGTGGTGGACGTGACCGCGGGCAGAGGGACAGCCACCGAATCCGGGGTCCCCGCTCCACGCATCCTCACCAAGGCGCTCGACCGGAATCCTTCCGGTCCGCGCTTCAGCGAAGACGGGCGGTGGATCTGGTTCGGCCTCGAGGACTCCGCCGAGAATCATGTCGTACGGATCCATCCGGACGGCTCGGGTCTGGAGCGCCCGGTGGCGGGCCCGATATCGGCGGGAGGATTCGACTGGGCGGGCGAGACGTTCGCCGTACAGGTAGGTACGCTGGACCTGCCGGCGGAGATCTGGCGCGTCGACGGTCTGGGCGAGAAGCCTAGCGATGCCGCGGCGGGTGCGGGACAGCGGGACGGCGCCGAGGGCGACCCCCGGTCCGGAGCCGCCGCCACGACCGGCACCGCGAAGCTCGCGCGAGTGACGCACACGAACGACGCATGGATGT
>JBBSOM010000593.1:0-3037 GCA_038259715.1 Longimicrobiales bacterium | reverse complement strand
GATCCCACAGGCAGAAACACTTGTTCTTTCTGATGATGACACGGCATTTTGAGGGTCGGAAGGTCAGGGAGGCCGGTCGTCCGGTCACGCACCGAGTGGAGGAAATTTTCATGGGTCGGAAGAGCCTGCTGGTCGTCTTGCTTCTCGCCGTCGCCTCTCCCCTGGCGGCACAGGACGCGGCCGTGTGGTCGTCCGGACGCCCGGACGCCCTGGCCCCGCTCGGGATCCCGACCGCGCAAATGCTCGAGCCGGGCCAGTTCCAGTTCACGTATCGCCTCAACCAACTGACGTCCAAGGGCATCTGGTACCAGTCCGATTCGCTGTCTTACGACGACACGCGGACGCTCTATCCCGTCGTGCCGATCTCGATGCGGAACCTGACGCACGAGGTCTCTCTGGCTGTGGCGGCCACCCGGGACCTCACCTTGCTCGCGACCCTCGGGTACTCGCAGCGCCGCCGTGAGCAGATCCTCGGAGACTCCCTGCGCTACTTCACGGATACGAACGAACTCGGGGATCTCGAGCTCACGGCGCTCTACAACGTCGTCCGGGACGGACCCTACCGCGCGCACCTCCAACTCGGGGCAATCGCGCCGACCGGCTCGTACGATCCGCGCGTCGCGATGCCCACCGGAACAGGGGCTGGGTCCGTTTCCTACGACCTGCGCCCGGGTACGGGCGTCTTCTCGGTCGTGCCGGGAGGCACGTTCGCGGCGCAGAACGACTTCGCGACCGTCGGCGCGAGCTTCGAGGCCGTCATCCGGGTGGGGAGCAACAAGCTCGACTACACGCCGGGCAATCGGTTCGAGGGCAGTGTGTGGGCGGCGTACAGAGTCAACGAGTACGTGTCGGTGACCGCCCGCGCCCACTACGTGAGCTGGGGTTCCATGTCGGGAGTCGACGGGGACCTCGACCCGGCCGCGGATCCGGGCAACGAAACCTTCTGGGGCGCCGGGCGCCGGGTGGACATGCCGCTCGGGCTCACGGTCCTCCTGCCCGAGGGGTCACGCTTCGGCGGCAACCGTTTGTCGCTCGAGTGGATCACGCCGATCTCGCAGCACTACGACTGGCTGCAGCTCGGCGCCGACTGGGGTCTGGTGGCTGGATGGCAGGTGACCTTCTGAGCCGACCGTCGCCCGGTCAGCGAACGGCGATCAGGTGCCAGCTCTTTTTTCCCTTCCGCAGGAGCAGGAAGCGCCCGTCGATCGCGTCCGGGGCGCGCACCGTGTGCCCGACGTCGGTCACACGCTCGTTGTTGACGTAGATCCCGCCTGCCTCGATCGAACGGCGAGCGTCGCCCTTGGAGGACGCGACCCCTGACCCGGCAAGCATGTCCAACAGAAGCATCCCATCGCCGCCCAGGGCGTCTCGCGAGACCGTCGACGACGGCACGTCCGAGAAGATGTCGGCGATGTCGTCCGCGCCGATGCCGATCAATTCGCCGCCGAAAAGCACGCGAGTCGCCTGTTCGGCGCCGGCCAATCCGGTCTCACCGTGCACGCGCCGGGTGAGTTCTCCGGCGAGCGCCTTCTGCGCGGCCCGTGCCTGGGGTTCCGCTCGCGTGGCCTCCTCCAGGCTTTCCACCTCAGCGCGGTCGCGTAGGGAAAAGAACCGCAGGAGGCGACCTGCGTCCGCGTCGTCCGCGTTGAGCCAGAACTGGTAGAACCGGTAGGGCGACGTCAGTTCCGGATCCAACCACACCGTGCCGGACTCGGTCTTTCCGAACTTGGTGCCGGCGGCGGTGGTCAGCAGGGGGAATACGACCCCGTGCGCCTTGCCCGCCTCCATCCGGCGGACCAGGTCGGTGCCCGCGGTGATGTTGCCCCACTGATCGCTTCCACCCATCTGGACGGTACAGCCCTCGCGCCGGTACAGCTCGAGAAAGTCGTAGGACTGCAGGAGCGAATAGCTGAACTCGGTGAAGGACATCCCCGTCTCGTCGCTCTCGAGGCGCCTCTTCACCGAGTCCCTGGCCATCAATTGGTTCACGCTGAAGTGCTTTCCGATGTCGCGCAGGAAGTCCACCAGCGAGAGGCCGCCCAGCCAGTCGAGGTTGTTGCGCATGCGCGCGGGGTTCGTCCCGGTCTCGAAGTCGAGAAAGTGCGCGAGCTGGGCACGGATCCCCTCGGCGTTCTCCGCGACCTGCTCCTTGGTCAGGAGTTGGCGCTCGAGCGTCTTTCCGGACGGATCGCCGATGAGTCCCGTCCCCCCGCCGACCAAGGCGATGGGCGTGTGGCCGGCGCGTTGGGCGTGCACCAGCCCCATGATCGTGAGGAGGCTTCCCACGTGAAGGCTCTTCGCCGTCGGATCGAAGCCGATGTAGACCGTACGAGGAGCGCCCGCCAGATGCTCGTCCGCCCCTTCGGTGGAGGCGTACAGCATCCCGCGCCAACTCAGATCATCGAGAAAGGAGTTCATGGGCTGGAAGGGTAGCCCGGAGACGGATCGGGTCAAGGGAGTACGTGTAGAACAGCGTGGATCCCCTCGCCGAAGGAGCGGCCATGTCCGAGTTCACACACCGTCTTCCCCACCAATCCTGGTCCAAGCCGAGCCGCAACGAGGAGGAGTACTTCCACCGTTCGGAATTCAAGAACCGAATGGCCGCGGCACGGGACCGGGAGGCACGGCGCGCAGACGACGAGCGCCGGCACTGGGTAGCCGCGCATGGCGGACACTGCCCGAAGTGCGGCGCGAAGTTGGAGGAGATCCAGACTCCCGACGGACATGCCGACCAGTGTCCCAACTGCCTCGGCGTCTGGATCGATTCCGATACATTCGCCCGGGTGACCCACCCTGAGAAGAAATCCGAGGACTACCTTACGAGCATCTTCCGGGAGATGATCCTGCAGTACACGACCGGAGGCATGACGCCTCCGTCGCACGGCACCGACTCAGAAGGCGACGGGTGAATCAGCCGCCCCATCAACCGCCGAGCTTTTCCCGACGCTGCGTGACGGTCCGGCTCTCGGCATACTGCGCCGGGACCTTGTCGAGCGCGACACGCGCTGAGTCCGGCATGTCCAGTAGCATGTAGGCG
>JBBSOM010000592.1:0-3042 GCA_038259715.1 Longimicrobiales bacterium | reverse complement strand
TGGCAACGCCGCACCACGTACTCGACGGCGTGCTCGATCGTGCGAACGTCCGTGGGCAGTTCGAGGACGAGATCGTTTTCCATACGGCTCCGGGGTCAGGAGATTCGGATGGACGCCATTGCGGAAAGGTTCAGAATCCCTCCAGCGCCTGCTCTTTCGTCTCCGTGATCCGGAACAACGTGTCGAGCTTCGTCAACTCGAACAAGGTCCTGAGATCCTCGTTGAGGCTGGAAAGACGCAACTCCCCGCCCTGCTCGCGGATCTTCTTGGAGAGGCTCACCAGGACACCGAGACCCGACGAGTCGATGTACCCGGTGTTGGAGAAGTCGATGACGAACTTCCGGTCGCCGTTCTCGAGGTGCTCCAGCACCTTCTGCTTGAGCTCCTGACGATTTCCAACGATGAGTTGACCCTCGACTTCGACGAGGGTCACACCACCGTTCCGCGACACCTGAAAGCCCATGGCTCGAATGCTCCCGTGATCGGGTTTGGGTCCGGGCGCCGCCGCGAAACAGCGACATCCCCTGTCGGAACAGCCAGCTCAATCATACGAAGGAAACAAATGTCGTGGCAAGCGGCCGAGGTGTCCCGATGTGCGCCCGCCACCTCACCTTCCCAGCTTCTCCATCAGGCGGGCGGCCACGGGGGGCGACACGAAGCGGGTGATGTCGGCTCCGAGACCCGCGACTTCGCGCACCAGCGACGAGGAGAGAAACGAATAGCTCACCTCGGGGGCCAGGAAGACCGTCTCGAGCTCCGCCCACAGTTCACGGTTCATCTGGGCCATCTGGAGCTCGTATTCGAAGTCCGAAACCGCCCGGAGGCCCCGGATGACGAACCGAACGCCGCGCTCGCGGGCGAAATCGACGAGCAGGCCCTTGAAGGCCACGGCCTCCACGCGTGGTTCATCGGCGAAGGCCTCCCGGATCAGTTGAACGCGCTCGTCGACGTCGAAGAGTCCCTTCTTGTTCTGCGTCGAGGTGAACGCGACCGCGATGAGAAGGCGGTCGGCGATGTGGAGCGTACGCCGGGCGATGTCTTCGTGGCCTTTGGTGATGGGGTCGAAGGAACCGGGGTAGATCGCGACGAGATCCTGATGACCTGAGGTCATGTCCGGGCAAGGAGGAGGGTGAGCGCGGTGTCCCCGTACCGGCGGGTCCGGTCCTCGGAGCCCACGGGCAATGTTTCCCGCCAAGGATGCTCCACCCAGAGCTCCCGCGCAAACGGGCGTTCGAGAAAAATTTCGGCCAAGCGGGTCGCGTCCCTGGTGGCGTACGGGGGATCTGCCAGAGCGACGTCGAAGTGATCCGGTTCAGTGCCGCGCAGAAAATGGAAGACGTCATCACCCACCACCCGGCACCGCTCGCCCGCGCCGAGGAGGGAGACGTTGGACTCGAGCACTTTGCGCGAGGCGCGGGCCTGCTCGACGAACACGACATGCCGGGCGCCGCGGCTGAGCGTCTCCAGACCCAAGGCACCCGAGCCGGCGTAGAGGTCGAGCACGCGAAGTCCGTCCATGCGCCCACCCATGGCCGACATCCACGCCTCCCGCACCCGGTCGCTCGTGGGACGGATGTCCCTGCCCTTGAGTGCCGCGAGGCGGTGGCCTTTCCACTCACCGGCGATGATCCTCATGCCGCGTCGGACGGACGGAGATCGAGGATCTGCGCCTGGGGGCGCGCCACGCCACGCCACTCGTTCCGTTCCAGCTTCAGGAGCACGTCCCAGGACCCGGCGCCGAGGGCGTCGAGGGGATAGGCGGCGGCCAGGCCGAAGCCGATCCCGTCCAACACCGCCCGGCCCCGCCGGAGCGCGACCTTGAGGTGCGAGTCCTTGAGGATCCGCGCCCGCTCCAGTCGCACACCGCGCACTCGGAAGACCGGGCGGGCGTTGCCGATGCCGTGCGGTCCCAGGTACTCCAGCCAGTGTACGAGACCGAGATCCACCGCAGACAGGTCGAGATCGAGGTCCACGCGTAGCCGGGGGCGCAGAACCTCCGGATCGAGCCTGCGCCGCGCCTCCGCGTTGAACGCGGCCCGGAGCGCCGGAACCGCCCCCCGGGTCACGTCCATGCCGGCGGCTTGTTCGTGCCCGCCGAAGCGCCCGAGATGCTCACGACAGGTCCGCAACGCCTCGAACAGGTGAAAGCCCGGAATCGAACGCGCACTCCCCCTGCCCTGGTCGCCGTTCAACGCGATGAGAATGGTGGGACGGTGGATGCGTTCCACAACGCGCGACGCCACGATACCGATGACGCCCGGGTGCCATCCCTCCCCCGCGAGCACCACGCCGAAGTCCCGCTCGGGATCGAAGTCACGGGCGAGGAGCGCCAGGGCATCGTCGAGCGTGCGCCGGTCCTCGTCCTGCCGTTCGCGGTTCGTCCGATCGAGTTGCCCGGCCAGCCCCCGCGCCTCCTCAGGGTCCTCGGTGAGCAGGAGACGGAGGGCATCCGCCGAGTCGCCGATCCGACCCGCGGCATTGATCCGGGGCGCCACCACGAAACCCAGCTTGCCCGACGTGACATCGGCGGCCTCCACCGCCGCGGCCTCGAGCAGTGCCCTCAATCCAACGACGCGCGACGTGGCGAACCGCCCGAGACCGAACCGGACGAGCACCCGGTTCTCTCCCCGGAGGGGGACCAGATCGGCGACCGTAGCCAGCGCGACGAGATCCAGGAGGTCCTCGGCGACGGCCGGATCCGCCCCGAGACGGCGGACCACGAGCTCGGCGAGCTTGAATGCGACCGCCGTGCCGCACAGGCCCTTGTCCGGGTACGCGCAGTCCGCACGATGGGGGTTCACCACCGCGGTCGCCGGCGGAAGCTCATCCGAGATCTGGTGGTGGTCGGTGACGATCACGTCTATACCCATCGCTCGGGCTCGGCGGACCGGTTCGATGGCTACCGTCCCACAGTCCACCGTGACCACCAACGTCGCTTTCGCCTTCGCGCACGCGCGTAGACCGGCCTCGTTGAAGTCGTAGCCGTCGCGGAGACGGTGCGGCACGAAGGGGACCACGCGAGCACCGATGGCCTTCAGAACG